>LBZL01000006.1 GCA_000994705.1 Candidatus Nomurabacteria bacterium GW2011_GWB1_40_7
AAGTTAAATAAATCCAGGAAACTTTCGGCAATTGGATAAATTTGTAATTAAATTCTGTATGTTTTACTAAAATTGTGCGGTCAATATCATACCAAAGAACATAATGATAATTTGTGGGTTTATTTTTTTCCTTTTTAACATATTGGGTTATGACTTTATCTTTTTCTAAAGAAGCTAGGCATTCTTCACCGTGTTTATCCTCTCCGACATGAGTAACAATGGCAGAATTTAATCCCAAACGCGCAGCACAAACGACAGCATTGCCTCCATTGCCAACAGCCGGAATCGCTGTCACTGATTCGTAGGGAACTTTATCTCCAAAACGCAAACAAAGCTCGCAAGCATTAGTATCTATTTTGCAATGTATATGCGCGTCTTTTATTTTTATAAACGCATCTAATGCAATATCTCCAATTGCTAAAAAATCAATTTCTTTCATGGTATGATTATAGCAATAAATAAGGAAAAAAAACAATATGTCTCAAAAAATAATTTTATTTCTATCATTTTTTCTTTTTTTATTTTCATATCATTTTGCATTCGCGAATGTTGAAATCAATGAAATAATGTATGATCTCAAAACCGGCAGTGATGATGGCAGAGAGTGGGTTGAAGTTTTTAATAATTCTGACGCTCCGGCGGATTTATCCATTTTAAAATTTTTTGAAGCAGAGACGAATCATAAACTTAAATGGATACAAGGTGATGCAAATATTCCCGCGAAGGGATATGCGTTAATTGTTTCTGATCCTATTAAATTCAAAATTGACTGGCCGAGCTTTTCGGGGACTATTTTTGACTCAAGTTTTTCCTTAAGCAATGACGGCGAAATTTTGGCCATTAAAGACGAAAATTTTAATATTATTGACCAATCTATTTACAATTCCGCTATGGGCGCCAGAGGCGACGGCAAATCTTTGCAAAAAATATCGGGTGTTTGGATTGGCGCTATGCCAACGCCGGGCACGGAAAATAAAATCGCATATGCATCGCCCTTTTTGCCATCTTCGCCTGTAAAAAAGAGCGAACCGGTTCCAGTGAAAGCTTCTTCAGAAAATACGGGGCAGGATACATTGGAAAATGAAAAGAAGTTGCTTTCCAGCGACTCGCATTCTAACCTGAATGTGGTTCCTGAACCCAATATTGCGTATGTCGCAAAAAGCGCTTCTTTCCCTTTTCCTATAATCATTTTGATTCTTTTGCTTGGCGCGGGCGGGGGCGCGGTTTATTTTATCCGCCGAAAAAAAATTATTCCTCAAACCGGAGATGATTTTGAAATTCTGGACGGGTAGAAGAGAGCTAAAAAACACTAAATAAAGTTATCCACAATCAGCTTGACAAATAGGGGGTAGGGGTATAGACTATGCATATGTTAAATCAAAAACTTAAAAAAAGAGCCATTCATCGGGCAAAAATAATTCGCGGACAATTGGACGGTTTAATCAAAGCCATAGAAAAGGAGGTGTATTGCACCAGATTATTGGAACAATCGCTCTCAATTCAAAGGTCGATTAAAAGCCTTGACGCTTTTCTCTTGGAGAATCATTTGCGAACCCATGTAAAACATCAGATGCGACACAAGGGCGGAGAAGAAAAGGCGGTAAAAGAATTGGTCAGGGTGTATACTTTATCAAATAAATAATTAAAATTTATGTTCAATTTATTTAAGGAAAAATGTCCGGTTTGCGGAATGGAACTCGAAAAAGGGAAAAATTATCCCATGGAATCTGGCAAAAAATTCTGTTCAAAAAATTGCAAAGAAGAATACAAAAAGCAGTCCAACGAAAAACATTCTCACCATTCCGGTGGCTGTTGTCATTAGGAGGTTAAAAAATTATAAATTAGTAATTTAAAAATTAAAATATATGGAATTAAATAAAAGCAAGTTCGCTTTAGCGGCTACCGAAGTTATGGGTGTTTGGTATATTATTTGCGCTATTCTTGTGGTTCTAGCGCCGGGATTAGCGATGAAACTTTTTAGTTGGATAGTTCATTTAGTTAATCTTGAGGCTGGCGTAGTGGGTTTTCCAGAAGCAATATATGGATTTATTGAAGTCGTAGTTCTTACCTACATAACCGCTTACGTTTTCGCCTGGTTGCATAATAGATCAGTTATAAAATAGTTTTTAATTATTCATAATGAAAAAAGAAACATATAAAATCATTTAAATTATGGTTAAAAATTTTTTGCCGCTGATTATTTGGCCGGTGGTAGCTTCGCTGATTTCTTTCTGGATTCGCGCTGATGTCATGATTTCCATGTTACTATTTTTCGGAGTGCCGGCAATTTATCTTTCTCTGCGTAAACCCTCTTGCGTGAAAATGGCTGCGTCTTTTTCAATTATTGCTAGCATTCCGTTGGCTATCATTATTGACTATATTATGGAATTAACCGGCGGTTGGTTTCTTCCGTATTCTGTTTTTGGCGATTTTAGACTTTTTGGATATGTCACCATTGAGCAATTAATTTGGCTTTTCCTATATTTTTATTTAGTAGCGATGTTTTACGAGAATTATTTGGACGAACACTGTGCCCACCGGCTTTATGGTCCGGCAGTAAAATATTTTGCTGGTATTCTTTTCGCGCCCTTTGGTTTGTTTTTGGCAGTTTTATTTATAAATCCCGAGCTTTTGAATATCCATTATTTCTATCTTAAAATCGGTCTTGTTCTAGTGTTGCCGATGATTATTTTGACGCTCTTTAAATTCCCCGGTTTTTACGCAAAATTTTTCTGGGCAGGGATTTATTTTTTCTTCCTCTCTTTAATCTATGAAATAACAGCCTTGTTGTTGGGGCAGTGGACTTTCCCGGCTAAACACCAACTGATTGGCTATATAAATTTAGGAATAGTAGAATTTCCGTTGGAAGAGTTTGTTTTCTGGATAACCCTGGGAGCAGTTGGAGTCGCCTTTTATTACGCCTTGCTACATAAAAAATTAAAGTAAAATAAATCAATTGTATTATAATAAAGGTTGTAATTATTGTGATTAATTAAAATATGAAAAAAGAAACATATAAAATAGAAGGGATGCATTGCGCGAGTTGTGTGGCGACTATTGAGCGCGTGCTTTTAAAAACTGCCGGAGTGCATACGGCTTCGGTTAATTTTGCGACGGAGGGGGCGCTGATTGAATTTGAGGAGAATATTATTTCTGAAACAGATTTGGCAAAAGTCGTAGAAGGAGTCGGATACCAACTTATTTTAAATGATGTAAAAATTGTCCCTTCCCAAAAGAACGAAATGGTTGGCGATAGAAATAATGAAACAGTTTCCATAAAAGTATTGGGCATGGATTCTCCTCATTGCGCGATGGTGGTGGAAGGCGCTATAAAAAAATTGCCAGGGATTAAAAACATTGATGTTGATTTTTCAAACCAACGGGCAAAAGTGGTTTTTAACCCATCCATGTCTAGTCTTGATAAGATTTTTCAGGTTATTACTGATTCAGGATATAAGCCGATCAAGGAAGAGGGAGAGGTGGAAGAAATTTTAGATAAGGAAAAAGTTGAAAGAGAAAAGCAAATGAAAATTATGAAACGCAAACTCATCATTGGTGGCATTCTTGCAGTTTTCATTTTTTTGGGCAGTTTTCCCCAATGGTTTTCCTTTATTCCCGCAATTATGAATAATAGCTGGGTGCTTTTGTTGCTGACAACACCGGTGCAATTCTGGGTCGGTTGGCAATTTTATAGCGGACTTAAACTTGTTCTAAAATATCGCACCGCGGATATGAATACTTTAATTGCCATTGGGACGCTGGCCGCGTATTTTTACAGCGTGGCGGTTACTATTTTCCCCGTTTTTTTCACCAAGGGCGGAATAACCCCGGCTCTTTATTTTGACACTTCGGCGATAATTATTGTTTTGATACTTCTCGGAAAATATTTTGAGGTTTTAATGAAAGGAAGAGCCTCGGAGGCCATCAAGAAGCTTATCGGCCTGCAGCCCAAGACCGCGAAAATTTTGCGAGACGGCAAAGAAATTGAAATACCTATTTCGGAAGTACAGGTTGGGGATTTAATTGTTGTTCGGCCGGGTGAAAAAATTCCCGTGGATGGAAAAATAATTGAAGGGGAGTCGGAAATTGACGAATCAATGGTAACCGGAGAATCAATGCCGGTTCATAAAAAAATTGACAGCCTAGTTATCGGGAGTACCATCAACAAATTCGGAACTTTTACTTTTCGCGCGACCAAGGTCGGCAAAGACACGATGCTTTCGCAAATCATTAAGATGGTAGAAGAAGCGCAGGGTTCCAAAGCGCCAATTCAGCGTTTGGCTGACCTCGTTTCTTCCTATTTTGTTCCAGTCGTATTTGTTGTTGCCGTTTTGACTTTTATCGTTTGGCTTTTCTTTGGACCAGCTCCCGCTTTCACTTTTGCTCTTATAAACTTTGTGGCCGTTCTGATAATCGCTTGCCCTTGCGCTCTCGGGCTGGCCACTCCGATGGCCATAATGGTTTCCTCCGGTAGCGCGGCTTCTCGCGGAATTTTAATTAAAGATGCCGCTTCTCTTGAAATTGCCAACAAGATAGATACGGTGATTTTGGATAAGACCGGCACTCTTACGGAAGGAAAACCGCAATTAACCGATATTGTTGTTTTTAACAACGGACGCAAAGAGGATGTTCTTAGCTTGGCCGCTTCGTTGGAACAGCGCTCGGAACATCCTCTCGCGCAGGCCATTTTGCAATATGCCGCCAGCTTAGACCAAAAATCCTCGCATCCGCTTGATAAAACTATTATAGCCGAAGCGACGAAAGAAAAGATTGGTTTATATAAACTCGAAGATTTTAAGGCGATTTCCGGAAAAGGATTGCGGGGATTTTTGCAAATAGAATCTCAAAAAGTTGAAGCATATTTAGGAAATCGGGCGCTGGTGGCGGATATTGGTTTGGATATTTCTCCGTACGAAATTGATATCAGTAAACTTGAAAATGAGGGCAAGACAGTAATGATTTTGACGGTTGATAAAAAACTCAAGGGCGCGCTGGCGGTGGCCGATGTGCTGAAGAAAGAATCAATTGAAGCGGTTCAGGCTCTTCAAAAAAATAATATAGATGTTTGGATGTTGACCGGAGACAATAATCGCACCGCTAAAGCTATCGCGCTTCAAGCGGGTATAGACAAGGTGATGAGCGAGGTCTTGCCCGACAAAAAATCGGAGAAAGTGCGCGAGCTTCAGGAGCAGGGGAAAATTGTGGCGATGATTGGCGATGGCATAAACGATGCACCGGCGCTCACGCAAGCAAACATCGGCATTGCCATGGGAGAGGGAACGGATATAGCGATGGAATCGGCGAACATTACTCTCATGCGAGGAGACCTAATGCTTATTCCAGAAGTAATAGATATTTCAAAACGCACGATGAGAATAATAAAACAAAATCTTTTCTGGGCGTTTTTCTACAATATCGCTTTTATTCCCGTTGCGGCCGGAGTCCTGTACCCGTTTTTTAAGATTCTGCTTAACCCGATTTTCGCCGCCGCCGCGATGGCTTTTAGCAGTATCAGCGTTGTTTTGAATTCCTTGCGATTAAAGACTAAAAAATAAATTTGCTTTTTAACAAATAATGGTATATAATGGCCGCATGATGGGATATGGATATGGATATAGCGGAATAATGGGCGGGGGTTTTGGTCTTATCATTATGGCAATAGTGGTAATAGATTTGATTCTGCTCGGTATCTGGCTTTACAAACAAATCAATAAATAACGGTTATGAATCTGCAAAACAAAAAATTATTCATCGGTCTTTTTATTTTGCTTGCTTATATAAGCATAGGGGTCTTTGGTTTGCTTAAATTTAATCACACGGCCGAAACGCCGATGACGAATTGTCCTTATGCGAAGAATGGTTTTTCTATGTGCGATAACAGTCTTAGCCACATAAACAACTGGCACCAATTTTCAAAGGCGACCCTTTTATCGTTTTTTTTCTTCTCATTCCTGATTTTTGGAATAATTTTGTACTTCTCCGGCAAGCAAAAATTTTTAAATCAAAAACAGTATTTTTACAGATGGAGATATTATCTGTACGGCAAAAGATTATATAACATCCCAAATAGAATAATTAAATGGCTGTCTCTTTTTGAAAATAGCCCAGCCGTTAACGCGCCGGTTTTTCTTTAACAGCGTTAATCAAATTAATTAAATTCTATGAAAACTAAACAAGTTATCGTGTGGACACTTATTGCAATAGGTATGTTCAGTTTATTGTATTTTGCCGGAAAAGGCGCTTCCAATTTGCAAAATGAAGCGGAAAATCAATCAACAAACACAAAGGTAAATTCCGAAAGTCAATTAACCGCTTCCGAAACATTTTACGACTTTGGGACAATCTCTATGAAAGATGGAAAAGTGAGCAAAGTGTTCAAAATTTCCAATTCAAGCGAGGGAGATATTAATCTTATGAGCGTAAGCACTTCTTGTATGTGCACTGTTGCCTATGTTGCAGGGCAAGACGGAAGCAAGAAAGGCCCCTTCGGCATGCCCGGACACGGGGTCGTGCCCAGAGTCAATGAAATAATAAAAGCCGGAGAATCTCGGGATATTGAAGTTATTTACGACCCGAACGCTCACGGTCCGGCCGGCGTCGGCATAGTTGACAGGTTTGTTTATCTTGAAGATGAAAACGGCAACAAGCTTCAATTTGAGATTAAGGCAAATGTAACCCCGTAAAATTATGAAAAAAATTATTATTATAATCAGCATTCTGGCTGTTGTCATAGTCGGCATAGTTATTCTCAAAAATAGCCCGGCTACTTCAGAAATTATCTGGAATATGAGCAAGCAGGGAACCTGGCTTTTGCCGCTGGTTCTCATCTCCGCGATTCTGGATAGCGTCCATCCTTGCTCATTCTCCATTCTTCTCATTACCATTGCTTTCCTTTTCGGGATACAATTGAGCCGAGAAAAAATTCTTCAACTGGGCGGAACATATATTGCCGGAATATTTGTCGCGTATTTTCTTATCGGTCTTGGAATACTGAAAGTATTGCATTTATTCAATACCCCGCATTTTATGGGGAAGTTGGGCGCTACGCTCCTCATTACTTTCGGGGTGCTCAATCTCATCAACCGTTTCTTCCCGGCTTTCCCGATAAAACTCAAAATTCCGGGAGTTTTTCACTCCAGCATGGGGAAATTGATAGACAAAGCCTCATTTCCGGCCGTCTTTGGCCTCGGATTGCTTGTCGGCATTTGCCAGTTTCCGTGCATGGGCGGACCATATTTAATGGTTATCGGACTCTTGCGCGATCAGATGACTTATATGAGCGGGTTCAATTATCTTTTGCTTTATAATTTTATTCTGATTATTCCATTAATTGCCGTTTTGTTCATCTCGGCCAACAAATTATTGGTTGACAAAATGCAGATATGGAAACGCGATAATTTGGACGGAGTAAGACTTTGGGCGGGTATAGCCATGATTATTATCGGTATCTTAATTTTCTTCATCTAATATGATTATTGCCACATTATCAATTTTTGTTTTTACGGGCATTATTTGGATTCTCAACAAAAAATTGCCTTTCCAAATATGTCCGATCTGCGCCGGGGTTTCCTTGACCTGGCTCTGGATATTTTTCGGAATGTTCTTCGGGAAATTATTGGTTGTCGATTACCAATTGCCGACCGCTATTCTGGCGGGCGGCACGGTGGTCGGATTAATGTCCAAATTGGAAGAATTCATTAAAAAAAAGTTCGTCTTGATTTGGAAAACTGTATTCGTCGTGTCCGGTTTTATGGCTGTATATGCTTTGGTCACGAATCAATGGGGGATATTCGCTGTCGGCGTAATTATAGACATTACTGTAACCCTTATGTTTAAAACATACGGAGCGGAAAAAGAGAATCCGGACTTGAAAAAAATCAAAGAGCTTAAAGAAAAAATGAAAAGTTGTTGTTAAAATTATTAATAATAAAAGTAAAATATGGATAAAATAAAAAAAATTGCCACCTTGTTTGCCGGGATTATTATTATCACGCTTCTTGGTTTCGCGCCCGGTTCCAATGGCAACGAAGGGAAAACGATTGCTATTTATTGGGGAGACCTGGGGATGAAGATGATAAACGCCGGAGTAATTGATAAAGAAAAATTTGAAAATCTATACGCTCAAAGAGGCGGATTAAGCGAAGCGGATAAAAAATTGCTTTCAGACAGCGACAATGGAAATCTTGTAATTACTCCTGAAAATTCCGGAGTGATATTGAATATGCTTTGGGCGTTTGGGTTAGCAAATAAGAATCCAATTCTTGAAAATGGTCCGATGATGGATCCGAGATATGGGGGCGCGGGAAATTTTGCCTCTACCGGTGGCTGGAACTTGGCTAAAGGCAACGCGATGGACCATTACAGTATGCATTCTTTTGTAATACTTACCCCGGAACAGCAAATGCTGGTTGAAAAAGTCGCTAAAAATATCTATCGACCGTGTTGCGATAATTCCACTTATTTTCCGGATTGCAATCATGGCATGGCGATGCTCGGATTATTAGAGCTTATGGCTTCGCAAGGCGCAAATGAACAAAATATGTATAAAGTCGCGTCGGAAGTGAATGCTCTTTGGTTTCCGAGCCAGTACGAGGCGATTAAAACTTTTATGACGTCTCAAGGCGTTGGTTGGAACACGGTTGACCCAAAGAAAATTCTGGGAGCGGAATATTCCAGCGCCTCCGGATACCAAAAAGTATTGTCACAAATAAAGCCGCTAGAACAAAAAGGAGGGGGAAGTTGCGGAGCCTAAGCAATTAAGAATTGATAATTACGAATTACGAATAAATAAAATTATGACAACAGAAAATAAAGTAATTGGGGGGATTGCCTTGTTAACGTTAGCTATTATAATTGGCGGGATATGGCTGTCCGGCAAAGAGGGAGAAAAAAATCAAGAGAAGCTCAATAAGCCCATGATGGGAGAAAAGATGCCAGACGAAGGCGCATTGCATGTTGCTGAGGGTAAACCGCACGTGGCATACAATTCAAATCCTCCGACTTCCGGTCCGCACTGGGCTGGCGTAGCCGGACCTGGGATAAAATATGAACCTGTCCCAGACGAACTGGTGCTCCACAGCATGGAACATGGCGCCGCTGTTGTTTGGTATAGGGAAGGATTGGAGCAGAGCGATATGGATAAAATCAAAGAAGCATTTAACAATTCTTCCGGAAAGAAGATAATGTTAGCTCGCAAAGATCTGGATGTCCCCGTGGCATTAACATCGTGGGGTTATCTTCTCAAGCTTGATACTGTGGATGGGGCAATAATCAAAGAATTCATAGAAACGAACAACGACAGAGCTCCCGAAAAAGCGCCGATTTAAGCGACTCTGCGATTATCCACAATTCTTGATTTGACAAATAGGGTATAGGGGTATACACTAATTTTGTAATTTTATGAAATATCTTGTAGTTTTGTTGTTAATAATAAGTTTTGCCGGAATGGGTATTTTTGGTTTTGCCCTTTTTGATATGGGGCCCGAGAATGGAGGCAATTGTCTTGCTTCTGCCATTGACGGAACGGAATGCTCCGCAAACATTATTGACTCTGCGGGGCACCATATTTCCGCTGTCAAAACGTTCACCGAAACAATCGTGCCGTCAAGCGATGGCTTGCTTTTATTGCTTGCCTTTCTGTTTCTTATTTTTATATTCTCATTTCATAAAAATTTATTATATCCAAAACTGGAATTTTTTCCTCAACGCTTACGAAACCTAATATTTAATTCTTTTTATAGTAAACAAAAAATTATCTCTTGGCTTTCTTTGTTAGAGCTTAGTCCCGCTTTGTAGCGCCAGCACGCATTAAGCGCAAGCTTTTTCGTGCTATTTTAGTATCCTTTTGAGGATATTTTTGTTTGTTTACCAACTTGAATTAAAAAATATATGCAAAAAATTATATGGAAACACTCGTAGGAACATCATTGATAGCCGCATTCGTGGCCGGAGTAGCCGCGCTCTTCGCTCCGTGTTGCATTACGGTACTTCTTCCGTCTTATCTGGGAAATATCTTCAGGGAAAAATACAAAATTTTCTTTATGACTTTTATTTTTTTCTTGGGAATTCTGACGGTATTTCTTCCCATAGGACTCGGCGCTTCTTTTCTGGCGCAGTTATTCAGCAAATATCACAACATTATCTTTATTGTCGGCGGTATTTTTCTTGTCGCGCTTGGAATAACAATGCTTTTGGGCAAGAAATTCGCTTTGCCATTTTCTGTTCGAGGCGGGGGAATGAAACGAAATGTTGCGTCAATCTATGTTCTTGGAATTTTCTCAGCGATAGCCACGACTTGTTGCGCTCCGGTATTGGCTGGAGTGCTAATATTATCGGCAACAAGTGGTACAGTTGTTTGGGGCGCGTTATATACTTTGGCATATGTGATAGGCATGACATTGCCATTGTTTATTATCGCGATATTTCTCGATAAAGTGAATTTAACTGAACGGCTCACTAACGCGAATAAAACTATTGCCATGAGGATTGGCGGTTTCAGTTGGAATATTGTTGTTTCGGAATTGATTTCCGGATTGATATTTCTTCTGATGGGAGGCTATATAACTTACTTGGCTTTTAGCAATAAGTTGTTCGCGCATTCGGATTATCAGTTGCAAATGAATTTGTGGAATGCCAAATTCTTGAGTTCAATCAATGGCTTTGTGACTTTAACCCCCGAATACATTTGGGCGCTTCTGTTTATCGGAATAGTCGTAGTTATCTCGTATGCGTTTATTAAACAATATAAAAAACAAAAAAATGAACAATAATAAAAAATCATCAATAGTTTCGATTGTTATAGTTTCGGTTGTGGTGTTGGCTATGGGATATTTCCTGTTTAAGAGTTCACCAGATAATCCTGCAAAGAATCAAGTCGTAAACGTGGGGGTTGATAATATGCACGGAGGATCAACAATGGCAGTAAATAGTGAGGCGCTTGATGCTCTTATTGGAAAACCGACTCCTGATATAGAACTTAGCGACAAAGATGGAAAAGTATATACTTCTGCCGATTTCAAAGAGAAAAATACTGTCTTGTTCTTTAACGAGGGTCTTATGTGTTATCCGGCTTGCTGGAACCAAATGGCGTCATTCGGCAGTGATGAGAGATTCAATAGCGATCAAATTCAGGCCATTTCAGTCGTGGTTGATTCCGCAAAAGATTGGCAAACGGCTATAGACAAAATGCCGCAACTTGCCAAAGCGGTTACCATGTTTGACGCCAATGCCAATACCTCCCGACAGCTTGGCATATTAGCGACGGCTTCTTCAATGCACAGAGGGTCGTTGCCAGGGCATACGTATATAGTTATCGACAAAGACGGGATTGTCAGATATGTATTTGATGATCCGAATATGGCGATAGCCAACGATATGCTTTTTAAAAAAATCGAGGAATTAAAATAAATGTTATTATTAATAATAGTCTAGTCGCGTAATCAAAAAATAACCATAAAAAGGTCGAAACAAATATGCCAAATAGCACCACAAAATCAATTCTCTACGGAGTGCTCGCAAGCGCAATTTTGCTCGGGGTTTATTTTGCGATACTTACCTTAGTTTCTGGTTGGGACTTTGCCCAAAACCAGTTCAGCGCCTTTTGGTATTTTATTGTAAGTTTGGCAATGGGTTTTGGTATTCAAATTTCGCTCTATCAATATATTAAAAACTTGATCCATAACGGCGGAGGCATGGGTAAAGTGGTCGGTGTATCTGGGACAACCTCCACAGCGGCCATGATCTCCTGTTGCGCGCATTATTTAGCGAACTTAGTGCCGATTCTCGGAGTGACCGGACTCGTGACTTTTGTCGCGCAGTATCAAATTGAGCTTTTCTGGGTGGGCCTTGCTTTCAATATATTTGGTATAGGATATATAGGGAGCAGGATTATTAAAATAAAAAAACAGTTATGAAAAACACAACAGCTATAATTTTGCTGGCGGTTGTTTTTGTTTTGGGATTTTTTATTCTCTACAGAGATTCCTCTAAAAAGCAAAAAATATTTATTGTAGAAGAAGCAAAAGAACAGACAGCTATAAAACAGAATTGGGAATCCAAAATTGATGAACAGGCGTCAGTTACTGTTACTGTGACCCCCATTGATATTTCTTCAGATTCAAAAGAATGGAAGTTTAATGTATTGATGGATACTCATTCTGTAGAGTTGGATCAGGATATGCTCAGAATTGCCGTTTTGGTTGATGACAAAGATAAAGAATATAAACCGTTGCGCTGGGAAGGCGCGGAGCCGGGAGGTCATCATAGAGAAGGTGTGTTAATATTTAATCAAATAGTCCCAAGCCCGAAATCTATCAAGCTAAAAATTTCCAGCATCGGCGAGGCAGAAAGAAACTTTATTTGGCAACTTTAGAAAAAATTGCATGGATACGCCAATACACAACGATTACCATGATCACTCTTCGGAAAAACCGAACAAATATTTGGTTGCAATTATTTTGATATTGTCGTTGGCTGGAATAATTTATTCTTTTTCAAAACCTGTCGGGAAAGACATAATCGGCGGGAAAGTTTTAGAAGTATTAGCGGAAAGAGAAACGATTCTAGATGTCGGCAATTTGAATAAAATTGTCAAAGAACAAGATCTCTTGGTGGAAATTACAGTAGAAAATCAGAAAAAAGAAATAAATATTTTAAATGATTATGAGCCGATGGAAAAGGGCGACAAAATATTTCTCCGAGAGTCGTTGTTCGGGAATAGTGAATGGAGCGTAGTTAATATATCAAGGACCAGAGAGTTAATTATGCTATTTATTTTCTTTCTTGCTCTGGTGCTTCTGACTAGCGGTTGGAAAGGGTTTTATTCCCTGGTCGGTTTGTTTTTTACCTTTGCGGTTATTTTTGTGTTTATGGTTCCACAAATACTAAAAGGCGTTTCGCCTGTCAGCATCGGCATCATCGGCGCCGCCTTAATTTTAATTCCTACGCTCTACTTATCTTACGGGCTGAATAAAAAATCAATTGCCGCCTTCTCCGGCATAATCATCTCTTTGTTTTTCGTGGGAATTCTCTCCAATTACTTCGTTAATTCCCTTCAGTTTACAGATTTTGCAGAAGCGTCATTTTATCTGGATATGGCATCAAGTAATTCAATCAATTTTATGGGCCTCCTAATCGCCGGCATAATTATCGCTGCTGTGGGAGTATTGGATGACGTGGCTGCCATCCAATCATCTGTCGTCTTTAGTCTCGCAAGGTCTAACCCAAATCTCCGTGGTTTCAAACTCTTTAAAGAAGCTATGCATGTAGGGAAAGACCACATTTCTGCCGTAGTCAATACATTAGTTCTTGCTTATACGGGCGCTTCTTTTCCTCTTATCCTTCTTCTCACTATCCAAAATATGCCCTTAGATTATTTAATCAGTTTGGAGATAGTCGCCGAAGAAATCGCGCGAACATTGATATCATCCTCCGGACTTCTTCTCGCCGTTCCTTTAACGACGGCGATTGCGGTTGTCATGGCAAATAGAAGAAATTATAAAAAGACTTGAGACAATCTCGCTTTGGATGATGGGAAAATTGTTTCTGCAGAAAAAGATTAGTGTCCGCGTTTTATCAAAAAGGGGATAACTTTTTATGAATTTGTTGTATAATTTAACGATTAGAAATAAGGTAAATCTACACACAATGTTTAAAAAAATATTGATGAATAAAAAAGTTTCTGTTTCCTATAAAATCTTACGAGTCATTGGCGGTTCAACGCGATTTAAAATAATCGTTCTTTTGAGACGAAATAAAAAGGGAATGAATGTAACAACTTTAAGCGAAACTCTCAATGCTTCTCTTTCCAGAATTTCGCATCAGCTTAAAATACTCAAGAGAAATAATTTAATAGAAAGTATCGGTAAGAACAGAGAGACAATATATAAATTAGCTGACCATAGACTGCGAAGTTATTTGAATATAATTCTAAAATAAGCCTGCCCTGAACTAAGCTTTGCTCTAGTTTGAGGTTATCCACAGAAAACCGCCTCAGGATGGTTTTTTTAATCGGGAGGTGCTATATTAAATATTAATTATTGAAATTAATTTCAATAATTAATATTATGCTTGATAAATCTATTGATTGGATATCAGATAGGCTTGCTAATCTGAAAGAAAAACACCTTGGCATTCATATTCTGCTCTTTTCCATTTTTGCCGTTCCCATCCTCGCTCTCACTCTTTTCAGTTATATAAACGCAGTTAAGGGTCTGACCAGAATCGCCCTGGAAAGGCGGGAATCAGTCGCTTCTTTGTCCGCGACCGTAGTCAGTGAAAATTTAAGCCATCTTGAGGATTTAGGAGTTTCTTTCGCAAGCCGGATGGTTTTTCGCAGATTAGTCAGCGAGGGAAAATGGTTGGAAGCCGTCGGGCGTGTTGAGAATGTTTTAAAAGATTTTCCGGTGGTTGAGCGAATCGGCTTGTTTAACCCGGCAGGCACAGTTATGGCCTATACCGGATCGGATCAATCCGCTTTGGGCAAAGATTTTTCCTCCCGTGATTATTACAAAGGAGTTAGCCGAAATTGGCAGCCGTATGTTTCGGAAGTCTTCAAAGCCACCGTGGCGCCGTATTTAAACGGAATTATGGTGGCGGCGCCGATTAAGGCGGACAATGGAGAAGTTTTGGGATTTCTAACCATGCAAATCCGGCTGGAATCACTTTTTAATTGGGTTTCCGAAATTAAAATCGGCGGAACGGGCTTCATTTATATCGTTGACCAAAATAATCATCTCGTAGTTCATCCGAAATTCCCGCCGCAAGGAGAAATCGTTGATTTTTCAGATGTGTCGGCTGTTCAGAAAATGAGGCAGGAAGGCGGGGGAATCATCACCGCTTTCAATCAAATTGAAAATGAAAACAGGGTGACGGCTTTTAAGTCCATTCCCAAATACGGCTGGGGCGTTTTCGCGCAGGAGCCGGTTCGGAGCGTTTTTGCGGACAGAAACCGAAAACTCCTAACGGACGGAATCGTTTATGGTTTCTTTGTTTTATTCTGTCTTCTCTTGTATTACGTCTTTATAAAACTTCTGCATGTGGCGAATGAACGTCGGCGGAGAGAAAAAATTCTGCTTGATAGCATTGGAGACGGGGTGGCAACAATTGATAGATTTTGGAATATTACCCTTTGGAGTAAATCCGCAGAACAAATTACCGGTTGGAGAAGAGAGGAAGTTATGAACAAGCCGTTCAGAAATTTCGCGAAGCTTATCCGTGAGTATGATCGCAAAGAAAATATTGCTTTTATCGAGGAAGCCATTATCTATGGCCGGGCTGGTTTTCTTGAAGACCATACAGTTTTGATTGCCAAAGACGGTAAAGAAATTCCAGTTGGCGACTCGGCCGCCCCAATCTTTGATTCTAATGGAATAATCACTGGGGCTATTATTGTTTTCCGAGATATTTCCATGGAAAAAGAATCAGGTTCATTAAAATCGGACTTCGCCTATGCCTCGCATCAGCTCAATACTCCAGTCACCAAAATTCTTTGGAGTCTGGAAAATGTGCTAAACGAGACGGACAGCCGGAAAATAAAAGAAAAAGCGGGCATAGCGTATCAGTCGGCTAAAAGCATTCAAAAATTGAATTCACAGCTTTATCTTATTTCTAGAATTGACCAAAAAGTAGTTATTCCAAAATACGAGAATGTAAGGTTGACGGATTTAATCGGAGAAATAACGAAGGATTTTCAAAATATATGCAAAAAGTGCCAGATAACTTTTAACATTGAACCAATCTCGCCGGCGCTGGGCATTAAAACAGACGCCAAAATGTTGGAAAGAATACTAGTTGAAATAACTGAAAATGCCACGTATTACAACAAACCCGGCGGCAGCATTAATCTTAAAACAAATATCCAAGACAATAACATTATATTTGAACTCTCGGATAACGGCATCGGTATTGCTGAGGATCAGAAGGCCTTGATTTTCACCAAATTTTTCAGAGGCAACAATTTTGATACCACCAACATCATCGGCGCGGGTTTGGGGCTTTTTATCGCCCAAAATTACATTAAACAACTGGGCGGAAAAATCTGGTTTAGTTCGGAAAAGGACAAAGGCACAACCTTTTTTGTTTCTTTGCCTTTAAGTTAGAACGGCTTCAAACTTTTTCAAACACTAAGATGTGATAACCATCCCTTATATAACTCTTAAGTGTGGAGATTAAAAAAAGTATGCATTTAGAAATAAGCTAAAAACTCCTTGTTTTAAAGGTCTATAAATCTATTGACTTCTCTATATCAATAGAGTATCATAGTAAGTGTCATTACTATATCATTGTAAAAGTATAGAAAATTATGGAAGAAATAATTAAATATATACAAAACCAGCTCGTTCAAGCCCCCTTCCGTTTTAAGTCCTATACACAAGATGAGCAGGGTAAAAAATATCTTCAAAGAAATATTTATATTAAAGTTGATAAATATTTTAGGGATTTTTTGCATAATCCAAATGCTCGGGATCGTTGGATCATTATTCCAGGACTTCGTGGTGTCGGCAAAACTACAATCTTGGCACAGCTTTTTATAAATCACTATCAAGAAGTTGGAAATCGCAGAATGCTATATGTTTCTCTCGATGAAGTCGTGAACGTTTTAGGTTCATCATTGAAAGATGTTTTAATTGCTTACGAAAAAATTATTGGTGAAAGTTTTGAGAAACTCACAAAACCAATTTTTATATTTATTGACGAAGCGCAGTACGATCCCAAGTGGGCATCTGTTTTGAAGTCTGTCTATGATCGGTCAAACAAAGTATTTGTGATTTGTAGTGGGTCATCTGCTGTGTCTTTACAGACTAACACGGATGTAATTCGTCGATCTATTTTTCAAAAACTTTTCCCAACTAGTTTCTCAGAGTTTTTAATGATTCGTGATGGTAAATTACCAATTAAAGGTTTGAAGCAAAATATAAAAGATGCGCTATTTAATTCTGAATCAGCTAAAGATGCTTATGATAAACTAAAATCCATCGAGCAGAGTGTATTAAATGCGTGGTCATCAATTGATAGACATTATGTTGATGAATATCTCAGAATTGGGACTTTGCCGTTTGCAATAAAAATGAAAGACGAAGTGCGAGTGTATCAAACAATTACACTTCTTTTGGATAAAGTAATTAATCAAGATGTTCAAGGTTTGGGTCGTTTTGACACCAAGACCCTCATTCATATTAAAAGAGTATTATTTTTATTGGCTGATTCTGATGTTGTCAGTATTCAAAAACTTGCCACTACACTTGAAACGAGTGTTAATACCATTTCAAATATTTTAGAGGTTTTAGAGCAAGCTGAATTACTTATCAGAATTATGCCTTATGGTTCTAATTCCAAAAAAGTAAGAAAATCATCGCGCTATCAATTTATGTCGTCAGCTATGCGTTCGGCTTTCCTTTCTGTTGCCGGCAATGAACAGATATTTTCTGGTCAAAAAGGTCGGCTTATGGAGGATATTGTCGCTATGACTCTTTATAGGGAGTTTGTCGCGAATAATCGCGGTGCTTTGAATTATGATAGTTCAAAAGCCGGAGCTGATTTTATTCTTACTATTGCAGGAGAAAATATTATTCCGATAGAAGTTGGCATAGGTGATAAATCTGGCACACAGGTTCGTAACACAATGAAGAAAATTGGTTCGGCAAAGTATGGTGTTGTGATTTGCAAAAATTCTTTAACTCTGCTAGATAATGCTAATATAGTTAAGATTCCGTTAGATTATTTTTTACTTATGTGATTATATGAAAAATTTTTTTACAAATTACATTCAATCCATCTCGACCAAGTTTTCACATCTAGAAACAAGCGAAATGGGTTATCGGACAGATTTTGAAATTCTTTTAAAGGGTATGTTTGAATCAATCAATGTTAAAAGAATTGATCATGACGCAAAAGCCTTACAGGGAAACAAGCCCGACTTCGTTGTGCTTAAAAATGATGTGCCTATTCTCTATGTTGAAGCAAAAGACATAGGAGTTTCTTTGGATAAAGTTGAGA
>LBZL01000007.1 GCA_000994705.1 Candidatus Nomurabacteria bacterium GW2011_GWB1_40_7
TTTTCTCAAGAATTGTTTTTCCCCAAATATTTCGTTTTCTTTTAGGCTCGCCAAGGTATCAGAAAAGGCGAGGCGTCCCCAGTCTGCCATATGATTGTTTGCCACAGACAAAACACCTAAACCTGCGCCTTTTAGGGTTGGAATAACACCAGGGTTCATTCTAAAAGAATATAAATTTTTCTGATCAATGCCTTGATCTGAAACGGGGCCTTCTAAATTAGCAAAAGCGATATCAGATTTTTTTAATATATCTATTTTTTCAAAAATCGCAGAATAGTCATTATTGAAATTTTTTATAACTGAATTTTTTACTCCACGATCAAGCATTATGTCTCCAGCGAAAGCCAGGGTCACGAAATTTGGATCTTTAATATCCGGCATTCCAATTTTTTCTTGTACCCAATTAGTATTTGCGTCTGCTTTACCGCCATAATATATATTTTTCTTCAAGTATTTTAAAATGCTGGCTACATCTTTACGACGATCAGGACTTTGGAGTAGGGCAATAGCAATGGGGCGATCGTTCTCTTGTCCAAGAGGCAAATTGAAAAGAGAAACAACGGTTTGTTTGGCTTCGTCTGTGTATCCACTTTTTCCTCCGGAATAACCATCTTCACCCAGAAATTGGCTGATATTCGCCCAGCTGTGTTTTTTATTAGAATAGCTTCTTTTATTTGTAATTTTAAATAAATCTGGCTGTTGTTGGGTTAAAAATCCAACCAATTTAAACATATCGGAAACAGTTGATTGATTGTGAGGAGTTAGTCCGCTCGGATCTTCAAAAGAGGTTGAGGCCATCTGTAATCTTTTTGCCTCTTGGTTCATTTTTGAAATAAAATTGTCTCTTCCAAAATGCAGAGCCAGAGCTTCTGCCGCGTCGTTACTTGATTCTAGAAGAAGGGGATATAGCAGATCTAAAATCTTTATTTTTTCCCCTAATCTTAATCCGCCATTTGTGCCATGCGTTGCCAGCGCTTTCTTGCTTATTTGTGTATTTTCACTTGGATTTGCTATTTCCTTGACAACAAGAGCAGTCATTAGTTTGGAAACAGAGGCAATGGGAAATTTTTGATCTTGATTTTTTGACAGAACAACTTCTCCTGTATTTAAATCCCCGACCAAAAAAGCCTTGGCAGATACTTTTGGTCCTCCATTTGTGTCTTTATTAACATAATAATATTGAGATTTTTTTTCAGGAGCAACGAGTTGCGCAACCGAAGCTTGATTATTTTTTATTTCTTTTCCATCAAAGAAAGAAAATGTAGCTTGCGCCAAAGATATTCCAACAGCCACTGAAAGTATTCCCCATAGAATTTTTGTATTAAAAAATTTCCTCATAATAAAATATAATCTATTGTTTTTCTTTCTAAATCAACGGTTTTTACTTTTATTTTAACACGATCGCCAAATCGAAATCTTTTTTTCTTTTTCTGCCCGACTAATTCCAGCTTCTTTTCATTGAAAACATAAAAATCATCGCTCATATCTCGCACGCGCACAAGACCCTCACATTTTGTTTCTATTTCTTCCACATACATGCCCCATTCTGTCATCCCACTAATTACTCCTTCAAAACTTTTTCCCAAACGTTTAGACATATATTCCACTTGTTTATATTTTATAGAAGCGCGTTCGGCATCCGAAGCTCGTTTTTCTTGTTCAGAAGAAACTAATGCAATTTTTTCATATTCTGCCAGTTTTTCTTTTCCGATTTTCTTTTTTTCAAGATAGCTGGATAGTAATCTGTGTATCATTATGTCCGGATATCTTCTGATGGGGGAAGTAAAGTGGGTATAGTATTCAAAGGCAAGTCCATAGTGCCCTATATTTTTTGTAGAGTAAATAGCTTTAGCCATCGCTCGGATTACGGCTCTTTGAATAGTATCTTCTTCGTTTTTTCCTGCCAAATTTTCTAAAAGTTTATTTATTTCATACGTTGGGATAATCCCATTTTGTAAGGATATTTTATAACCTAAACTTCGTAAGAAAAAAGCTAAATCAGTCATTTTTTCTTTGCTTGGTAGGTCGTGTACGCGATAGATAGAAACACTTTCATCTTTTATGCCCTTGGTTGTTTTTGGGGATAGAACTTCGGCCACCTTTTTATTTGCTAAAAGCATAAATTCTTCGATTAATCTATTTGAATCCCCACGCTCTTTTTTTATTACTTTTAGTGGCATTCCATCTTTGTCTAATATAAATTTTACTTCTTCTTGGTCAAGCGATATTGCCCCTTGAGCGAATCTTTCTTTAGTTAGTTTTTTCGCTAAATTATTTAAAATAGAAAGTTCTTTATGTAACACTGAACCAGTTTTCTGAATTGAAATTTCTGCTTCCTCATAAGTGAATCTTTTTTGAGAATGTATAATAGTACGTCCAAACCACTCACTTTTTATTTTTGCATTTTTATCTATTATAAAAACAGCACTCATCGTGAGTCGGTCTTTGTGGGGGACCAAGCTGCATAAGTCATTAGAAAGTATTTCTGGTAACATAGGTATCGTTCTATCCACTAAATAAACAGAAGTCCCTCGTTCGCGTGCTTCCTCATCTAATCCGCTGCCAATTTTTACATAATGTGAAACGTCAGCAATATGTATGCCTATCTCAAATTCGCCATTTGTAACTTCTTTAAAAGAGATTGCATCATCAAAATCTTTCGCGTCTGATGGATCTATGGTAAAAGTCAGAGTTTTTCTGAAATCTCGGCGTCCTAGATAATCCTTTTCTATTATTCCACCTTGCTTTATTTTTTTAGCTTCTTCTTCTACTTTATGCGGAAGATCTGAGTCAAAACCTTTTTCTATCGCAATAGCATACATCTCTGTGTCGTTGTCACCAGGTTTTCCTAAAACTTTTATTATTTTTCCTTCGGGAGCTTTACGAGGATCATTCCACAAGACTATTTCTGCAAAAACTTTTTGTCCGGTCTTGGCATTGTTCAAAAATTTTTCTGGAATTAAAATATCTGTATACATTTTTGTATCATCTGGTTTCAGGAAAAAAATGTTAGTTCCTGCCCTGAGCGAAGTCGAAGGGTCTTCTTCTAAAATTCCGGCGAAACGAGTTTTCGCGCGTGAGATTATTTTTGTTACTTCACCAGTGATTCTGCCCTTTCCTTTTTGATGCAAAGATATTTCAACCATATCTCCATGCAGAGCAGTATTTAAGTGCTTAAAATCGATTTCTATATCGTCTTTTTGGTCTAAAACCCTAACATACCCTGTGCCTTTTGCGGATACAGAGATAATGCCTTCCAGCCTGTTTGTGCATATTTGCGCACTTCTTTTTTTATGTCCCTTTTGGTGTTTCATCCTCTTTAATATAACACAAAATTTAGCTTGCCCGCACACTTAATTTAAGTGTGCGGGCGAACTTGACTTTTAATCTTGATGGGTATATGATATTATCATATTAGATTATCATACAAATTAACATATAGAATAAAAACATGACAACATTATCAATACCTGTTTCAGGGGAATTAGAAAAATTTATAGAGAGAATGGTTAAAGATGGAAAAGGCGCGAACAAAGCCGATGTCGTTCGACGTGCCTTAAGAGAATATGAGGAAAACGAAGCATTAGAAAATATTCTTCAGTCAGAGATAGAAATTGCGCAAGGCAAAGGTTTGCGAGGTGATTTACGAGAACTAGCTAAAAAATTTAAATAATATGATTAGCATTGTCTATTCTCCGTTTTTTATACGCAAATTTAACAAACTAGAAAATGGTTTACAGGAAGATGTTATCCAGAAAATTAATTTATTTAAAGACAGAGAAAATCACAACATGCTAGATGTTCACAAACTTCATGGTAAATTTAAGGACTATTTTGGTTTTTCAGTGAATTATAAATTCAGAATAGCATTTCGTTATGTATCAAAAAATGAGGTTTTGTTTGCTGATATAGGTAGTCACGATATCTATAAATAATTTTTATATATACACATATACGCCATGGCGTAAATGAGGAATATTGGGTTTTATCGAAGGAGCGTTATTTATTACGTCGCGTTTGCCTTCCGCCAGTGGGCGGATTGCAATTTTAATAATTTATGATAAACTCAAAACATGTTAAAAATAAGATTGCAAAGAATAGGAAGAAAGAACGACCCTTCGTTTCGGGCTGTTTTGACTGATTCAAAAAATAGCACTAAAAGTGGAAGATTTTTAGAAATACTTGGTACCTATAATCCAAAAGCTGGAGAGAAGAATTTGAATGCTGACAGGATAAAATACTGGATAAGTAAAGGTGCAAAATGCTCAGACACGATGCATAATTTTTTAGTGCACGATAAAGTTATTGTTGGTAAAAAAGTAAACGTATTGCCAAAGAAAAAGCCAACAGTTAAGAGAAAAGAGTTGAAAGCGAAAAAATAATTTTGTATAATTTCCACAAGCAGTCTCCGGTCGTAACACTGCAAAGTTAGTTAAAGATTAAAAATATAAATTTCAGAAAATACTATGGAAGAACACGATAAGATATTTCTAGAATATGTAGTAAAAGCTCTCGTAGACAATCCGAACGATGTTAAAATCGAGCGAACTGTAGATGAAATGGGTGTGCTCATCACTTTGACAGTAAATCCTGCTGATATGGGCAAGATTATTGGACGCATGGGCAATACTGCAAAAGCTATCCGCACCTTGCTCCGCATCATTGGTATGAAGAACAACGCTCGCGTTAATCTAAAGATCAATGAACCAGAAGGAAGCACGAGGCCGGAAAGACCGGCGGGAGCCATGAGTTCTGCGCCAACGATGAAAACCGTTGATCAAGCGATGGAAGACCTGAAGGGGATTTAGTAAAGAAAGCTCCGAAAGGAGCTTTTTTACTGATCAACACCGATAGAGACTGATGGCACTGATAATGCTAAAATTAACGTATGAAAAAGGTAGAAAATTTTTTGCATGAAGATTTATCATACAAAATTAGAAGGGCTTGTTTTAATGTCCATAATACTTTAGGCGGTGGGCACAAAGAAGGAATCTATCAAAAAGCTCTTGCTATAGAATTTGAAAAATCAGGTATAAAATTTGAAAGAGAAAAATCTTTGACTATAAGTTATGAAAATGAGAATATAGGGGTCTATCGTCCGGATTTTATAGTTAATGGAGAGATAGTCCTTGAACTTAAAGCTGTTGATTTTATGCCAAAAGATTACGAAGTTCAATTGATTCATTATCTTAAATCAACGAAATTGCCTTTAGGATTTTTAATTAATTTTGGTCCCAAGAAAGTTGATATTAGGCGTCGAGTGAATTTTATCAGTGTTCATCAGTAATTTATCAGAGTATATGACATTCCATGTCATCACAATTTTTCCGGATATTTTTAATTCATATTTAAATGAATCTATTATTGGGCGGGCGATAAAAAATAAACTTGTTTCTATAAATTTTTATAATCCACGAGATTTTATAAAACCTGCCCGCCGTGGCGGGGCGCAAAAAGATAATGGATACAGATCAGTGGATGATAAGCCCTATGGCGGAGGTCCGGGGATGGTAATGCGAGCAGAGCCGATGTTGAAGGCTATCGAAAAAGCAGTTTCAAAAGTAAAAGGTAAAAAATTTAAAATTATTTTATTTTCTCCATCAGGTAAAAAGTTTGAAACAGCTTATGCAAAACAAACAGTAAAAAAATACACAGATATTATTTTAATTTCTGGCAGATATGAAGGCATAGATGCTCGAGTGCAAAAGATTTTTAAGGCAGAAGAAATTTCAATAGGGGATTACGTGCTGACGGGGGGGGAACTTCCGGCCATGGTTTTGATAGATTCCATCTCCCGCCAAATAAAAGGTGTCTTGGGAAAATACGAATCACTGGAAGAAGAACGAATTTCAAGCAGCGAAGTTTATACACGCCCAGAAGTTTTGAAATACAAGAATAAAAACTACATAGTCCCGAAAGTTCTGCTCTCTGGTAATCATGTGAAGATAGAAGAGTGGAGGCGAGGGCAAAATAAAATATAGTAATCCCCAATTTGTATTTGACAAAAAAGTAAAAAAAGAGTAGGCTATCTGAGATTCATTGATTGAGTATCGGATGCAATCTTCGTTTTATTATAAGGCTATAAAAAGCATTAATTTAATGTTATCCGAAGTTAGCTAATAAGAAGTTAAAGAAAAGCAATTTTTTCGTCTGTTTTTCTTTTGTTTTTTGTTGCTATTTTAGGACTCAATCAACATGCAAACGGTAACAAAGCGTCCGAAAAAATATTTTGGGAGATATAAAAAACCCCTTGTCCCGTTTCCGAATTTAATTGAAGCTCAACTCAAAAGTTATAAATGGCTGGTAGAAACCGGTATCGGGGAGGTTTTCAAGGAATTTTCTCCGATTATTGATTACTCCGGGAAAAAATTCCAGTTGGAATTTACTTCTTTTTCTTTAGGTGAATCTAAAGTTGACGAAAATGATTCCAAAATAAACAAACTTTCTTACCAAGGATTGCTGAAAGCGCGGGTAAAATTAACCAATAAAATTTTAGGCACGGTAAAAGAACAGGAAATTTTCATGTCGGAATTTCCTTTGATGACTCCGCACGGGACTTTCATTATTAACGGAGTAGAGCGTGTTATCGTGCCCCAGCTTGCGCGAAGCTTCGGAGTTTTTTTTGCAGAATCTGAAACCAGAGGCATCAGATATTTCGGCGCGAAAATTATTCCCGCTCGCGGAGTCTGGATTGAAATAGAATCGGAATCGGACGAAGGAATTTATATAAGAATAGATAAAAAAAGAAAATTTCCCGCCACCGCGCTCCTGCGGGCTATGGGCTATGAGACGGATGAAATGATTTTAAGAGCGTTCGGGAACAATTCCATGGCGGAAAAAATTATCAAGAATTCTTTGGCAAAAGATGGCATAAAAAACTTGAATGATGCGTATATTGAGATTTACAAACGTCTCCGGGACGGCGATATGGCTACGGCGGAAAATGCCAAAGAATTTATCAATTCTTTATTTACGCCGGAACGCTATGACCTTTCTCCGGTCGGAAGATTTAGATTCAATCAGCGCTTTGAAAAGCCGATGGATGAAAAGGATCTCGCTTGCCGAACAATTTCCAAAGAAGATTTAGTATCGGTAATTTCCCATATCATTCTTTTGAATAATAATCCTTTGGCGAAAGCCGATGATATAGATCACCTAGGTCAAAGAAGAGTGCGCTTTGTTGGAGAGATTCTTCAACAAAAAGTTCGTACGGGAATGATGCAAATTAAAAGAAATATTCAAGACAGAATGTCTATTATTGATGTTGATACAGCGATGCCGATCCAAATTATCAACCAGCGACCGCTACAAGCTCGCATCAAAGAATTTTTTACTACCAACCAGCTTTCACAGTTTATGGCGCAAGAAAATGTGCTTTGCGAAATAGAGCATTTGCGCACTCTTTCCGCCCTTGGGCCCGGAGGTCTTACTCGTGAACGCGCCGGACTGGAAGTGCGCGATGTGCATCCTTCCCACTACGGAAGAGTTTGTCCGATTCATACTCCAGAAGGCCCGAATATTGGACTTATCCTGCATCTTTCAACTTACGCAAGAATAAATGATTTTGGAATTGTTGAAACTCCTTATGTGAAAGTTAAAAATGGAAAGATCACTAGCGAAGTAGTTTATTTAAATGCATTGGAAGAAGAAAAATATAACATTGCGCATGCCGGCACCCCCTATGATGAAAACGGAAAAATAACCGAGAAAAAAGTAGAAGCGAGAATCAAAACAGAACCGGGCGCGATTTCTCGCGAACAAGTTAATTTTATAGATGTCGCTCCGAATCAAGCTTTTTCAATCGCTACTTCAATGATTCCATTTTTGGAACACAATAACGCAAACCGCGCTCTGATGGGCAGTAATATGCAGAAACAAGCCGTACCTTGCGTGCTTCCCGAAGTACCGCTTGTCGCAACGGGTGTTGAAGAATTAGCATCACGAGATTTAGGTAGATTGGTCATTGCAGAGGAAGATGGCGTTGTTTCTTATTTAGACGCAAAAAAAATAGTTGTTAAGGGTAAAAAAGAATTAACTTATAATTTAGTCAATTTTTTGAGAAATAATAACTTCGCAGTATTTCATCATCGTCCGCTGGTGAACATTGGCGATAAGATAAAAAGAGGCGATTTGTTAGCTGATACCAGCAGTACCGTGAACGGACAGATTTCAATTGGGCAAAATATTTTTGTGGCTTTCTTGTCTTGGTCCGGCTCAACCTACGAAGACGCAATCGTTATTTCTGAGCGCCTTGTGAAAAAGAGCAAATTTACGAGCATCTATGTCGAAGAATTTACTTGCGTAGTTCGCGACACAAAACTTGGTCCCGAAATTACCACTCGCGACATACCGAACGTTGGGGAACTTAAATTAAAAGATTTGGATGAAGACGGGATTGTCCGCATCGGAGCGGAAGTCAGAGAAAACGATATCTTGGTCGGCAAGATTACTCCAAAAGGCGAAACCGAGCTTACTCCGGAAGAACGGCTTCTTCGTTCTATTTTTGCTGAAAAAGCGCGGGACGTTAAAGATACATCATTGCGAGTGGAACACGGTAAGCGCGGGCGCATTATTGGCATAAAGATTTTTTCCCGCGATTTGGGGCATACGCTTGAGGCGGGGATTATTAAAAAAATAGTTATAGAAGTCGCCCAGATCCGTAATATCTCAGTCGGAGATAAGCTTTCGGGAAGGCATGGGAATAAAGGGGTCATTTCCACAATTCTTCCGGAAGAAGATATGCCCTACACCGCCGATGGCACGCCAGTTGATATTATCCTCTCGCCACTTGGTGTTCCTTCTCGCATGAACTTGGGGCAAATTTTGGAAATTCATTTAGGCATGGCGGCCAACAGTCTCGGCTATCAGGCTGTCGTTCCGCCATTTTTGGGAGCCAGGCAGGAAGAAATAAAAGAAGAATTAAAAAAAGCCGGGCTTCCGGAAAATGGCAAATTAAAACTTTTTGATGGACGCACAGGAGAACCATTTGAGCAAGATGTAGCTGTCGGGTATATGTATATGCTGAAGCTTCATCATATGGTGGAAGACAAAATTCACATGCGTTCCATCGGGCCATATTCGCTCATTACCCAACAACCTCTTGGCGGAAAGGCTCAGGGAGGGGGGCAGAGATTCGGAGAAATGGAAGTGTGGGCTCTGGAGGGCTATGGCGCGGCCTACACGCTTCGGGAAATGCTTACTATCAAGTCCGACGACATACTTGGCCGATCTCAAACATTTGATTCAATTATTAAAAATGAAACAATCAGGCCGCCGAATTCACCCGCGTCTTTCAACGTGCTCCTCAATTATTTGCGAGGACTTGCGCTTGATGTCGATTTAAAGAAAGAAAATAAATAATATGAAAACCTTAAACACAACCGAATTTGATCAAATTGGGCTTCGGCTTGCTTCTCCGGAGCAGATAAAAGACTGGTCTTTTGGAGAAGTTACCAAGCCGGAAACGATAAATTATCGCACTGGCCGGTCCGAACGCGGTGGCCTTTTTGACGAGAAAATCTTCGGTCCGGAAAAAGATTATGAATGTTATTGTGGAAAATATCGCCGAATTCGCTACAAAGACATTATCTGCGAAAAATGCGGAGTGGAAGTTACCCGTTCCATCGTGCGCCGAGAACGCATGGGGCATATTGAGCTTTCCACTCCGGTCTCGCATATTTGGTTTTTGCGCGGAGTGCCTTCCAGAATGAGCATCCTTCTTAATATCTCCGTTTCCGATCTTGAAAAAGTGATTTATTTTGCCGGATATATCATTACCAAAGTTCATGAAAATGAAAAAGAATCAATCTTGTCCAACTTGGATAAAGAATACAAAACCAAGTTAAAAAATTCAGCTGACGATGAAATTCGCGAAAAATTGAAGAATTTGCTCTCAATTACCAAAAAAGAAATCGGGGAAATTTACGAAGGAAAAGTCTTGAATGAAATTTCCTTTCATCACTATTCCTTGAAATACGGAATCTGTTTTGAGGCCAATATCGGCGCCGAAGCCATTTATTCCATCTTTAAAAATCTTGATTTAAACAAACTAAAACATCTCACCGAAAAGATGCTTGAAAAAGCAAGCGTGGCGGAAAAAGAAAAATTGCAAAAAAGACTTTCTCTTATTCGCGCCATGACTTACGCCGGAATCCGGCCGGAATGGATGTTTTTAACCGTTATCCCGGTTATCCCGCCAGTGCTTCGCCCGATGGTGGCGCTAGACGGCGGAAGGCATGCGACATCCGACTTGAACGATCTTTACCGCCGAGTAATAAACAGAAATAACCGCCTGAAAAAATTGAAGGAAATCAACGCTCCGGACGTAATCTTGCGAAACGAAAAACGCATTATTCAAGAAGCAGTGGATGCTTTGATTGATAACTCCATCGCCAAGCAGAATGATTCCGCGGCGATGAGCCAGTCTCAAAAGCGCCCGCTAAAATCGCTTTCTGACAACTTGAAATCCAAGCAGGGCCTTTTCCGCCAAAATCTATTGGGAAAACGCGTGGACTATTCGGGCCGTAGCGTTATTGTCGTTGGTCCCGGGCTTAAACTCAGCCAGTGCGGACTGCCGAAGCACATGGCGCTTGAGCTTTTCCGGCCATTCGTAATTTCAAAAATATTGCAGGCGGAGCTCGCATTTAATATTCGTGGAGCCAATAAGCTGATAGAAGAGCGCACGGGGGAGGTTTGGGCGATATTGGAAGAAATTATTCAAGGCAAGTATGTGCTTTTAAACCGCGCGCCGACTTTGCACCGATTGGGTATTCAAGCTTTCAATCCGATTTTGATTGAAGGAAACGCTATTCAAGTGCACCCTCTTGTTTGTCAAGCTTTTAACGCTGACTTTGACGGAGACCAGATGGCCGTATATGTGCCACTTCTTGAGGAGGCCCAGTCCGAAGCGAAAGAATTAATGGCGGCAAACAAAAACCTGCTAAAGCCTCAAAATGGCGAGCCTATCGTAAATCCCCGCATGGACATAGTGCTCGGGGCCTATTGGATGACCAAATCGGTGGACGGAGAAAAAGGCGAAGGCAAATATTTTTCTAGCCCGAATACCGCTATTACCGCATCCGATTATGAAATCGTATCTTTGCGCGCCAAGATAAAAGTTCTCGCCACCGATACGCATAAATACAGAAAATTCAACAAAGGAATTTTTGAAACTTCCGTCGGCAAGCTTCTTTTCAACAGTATTTTGCCGAATGATTTTACCTACATTAATGACGAAATGACTCACGACAGGCTGTCCTCGCTTTTAGACGAAATTATCATCCATTATGGTGTAGACAACACTCCGCCTATTTTGGACAAGATTAAGGAATTCGGATTTAAATATTCTACGGTCTCTGGCACCACCTGGGGATTGGACAATGTTTCCCTTTCCTCGGAGAAGCCGAAAATTATCGCTGAAGGCAAAAGGCGGGAAGAAAAGATTGTGGCGGAGTGGAGCGAGGGTCTTTTGTCGGAAGAAGAAAAATATCAAAAGATTATTGAAATTTGGATGCACACAAAGAAAAGCTTGGAAAAAGTTTTACCAAGTACGCTTGATAAAAACGGCTCGGCCTATGACCTATTTGCCTCCAAAGCCAGAGGCAACATGAGTACTTTATCTCAGATGATCGGAATGATCGGCCTGATTCAAAATAATCAGGGCAAAATATTGGAATTTCCGATTATTCCCTGTTATCAGGAAGGGCTTTCCCCGATTGAGTATTTCATTATTACTCACGGCGCCCGCAAAGGAGCATCCGATACCGCGCTCAATACCGCAAAAGCCGGATATTTGACGCGAAGATTGGTGGACGTGGCACAGGATGTGGTTATTACCGAAGAAGATTGCGGCACGAAAGAAGGCAAGCTGGTTACCAGGGAAAATATTTCCGGAATTGAAATTCCGCTTTCCAAGAACATCCGCGGACGAGTGCTCGCCACTGACCTCAAAGACAAAGAAGGCAAAGTAGTCTACAAGAAAGGATTCTTGATTACCAAGGAAGAAGCGCGCAACATAGAAGGAGCGGGTTTTACGGAAGTATTCGTTCGTTCTCCTCTTACTTGCAAAACAGTCCATGGTCTTTGCGTGCAGTGTTACGGTCTTGACCTAGGAAGAAATCATTTGGTGGAACAGGGAGAGGCGGTTGGCATAATAGCCGCTCAAGCAATCGGCGAACCGGGGACTCAGCTGACGCTCCGAACATTTCATGCCGGAGGAGTGGCCGGAACCGACATCACTACCGGTCTTCCGCGCGTTGAAGAAATATTTGAAAGACGCATCCCGAAGAACCCCGCAATTATTTCCGAGACTGGCGGAGAGGTAATTGAAATCAAAGACAAAGACGGAAAAGAAAAAATAATTAAAATTTTGTCAGATTCCAAAGAAGACGGAAAGAAAAACGAAATGGAATATGAAGTAGCATTCCGCAGAACGCCAATAGTGAAAGTGGGGGACTCGGTGAAAAAAGGTCAGCTTTTGACCGATGGATCGGCTGATATTGCCCTGATGTTTCAATTGGGTGGCAAAGAATTGGTGGAAGAATATATAATTACCGAAATCAACAAAGTTTATGAACTGCAGAGCGCCTCAATTTCCAGAAAGCATATAGAAATTATCATTCGCCAGATGTTTTCTCGCAGAAAAATAAAAGATGCCGGTGAAACTAATTTTTCAACTGGCGATATCGTTGAACACACGGCTTTTATAGAGGAAAATCTTAGAGCCGCGGAAGCCGGCGAAAAAGAAGCCAAAGCGGAGACAGTCGTGCTCGGCATCACTGAATCTTCGCTTCGCACTAAAAGTTGGCTTTCAGCCGCATCATTCCAGAATACCAATCGGGTTCTTATTGAAAACGCAATCAAGGGCGGAGTGGATAATCTGCGAGGTCTAAAGGAAAATGTGATCATCGGGCGATTGATTCCAGCTGGAACCGGATTTAAAAAATAAATTACTTCAGTGGAGAAAGAGGAATAAAAACATGGAAAAAGAATATGACAATTGGAATAAATTAAAAAAAGATTTATCAACCAAGAAATCAAATATTTTTTTTCATGAAAGAGAGGTATGGTTTTGTTCGCTCGGTAAAAATATAGGTTATGAAGAAGACGGCAAAAATGAATTATTTGAAAGACCAATTCTTGTTATCAGGAAGTTTAACAATTATATATTTTTAGCAATACCATTAACCAGTTCAAAAAAAGATAATAATTATTATCATCAATATGAACTTAATGGAAAAACCTATGCTGGAATTTTGTCACAAATAAGACTTTTAGATAGTAAAAGACTTTCAAGAAAAATTGGCATGATAAAGGAAAGTGATTTTAGTATGATAATCAAGAAAATACACAATATTCTTCCATGAAAGACGAAACCCCCTTGCGGGGGTTTCTCGGAGGCCGAAGCCATTTACTACTGAAGTATAGCAAATGCAAAAGATATGTCAAGTAAAAAATGAAAAAGTCGAACCATTATTAATTTATAAGCTTATTTATTAACAATTTAACTAAAAACAACATGAATCAAAAAGGTCTTGTGAATTTGGTCTTGATTTTGGCACGTTGACCTTGAATGATTTTCAGTTATCTAATCAATATTCAGTTTTACCGATGTTCGCTGGTTCAATTAGTAAATCCGGGATAGAAAAATTACTAAATGACTCACGAGTGGCTGGAATATCCCTCGATAGACCAAATTACGCAAACTAAAAAATCTTAAGAAAAAAATGAATTCCCCCGTTCAAAAAATTAAGGAGAGATTGGGAATCGAGGAAATAGTTTCTTCTTACATAAAACTGGAAAAAACGGGCAAAAACCTGAAAGCCAAATGCCCGTTTCATAACGAGAAAACCCCGTCGTTTTTTATTTCGCCCGACAGGGGGACATATTATTGTTTCGGATGCGGAGCGAAGGGAGACATTTTTACTTTCGTGGAAGAATTTGAGGGTTTGGATTTCAGAGGCGCGCTCAAACTGCTTGCCGGGAGGGCGGGAGTTATTTTGGAATCTTACAATCAGAGAGAAGAAGGTGAAAAAGAAAAATTATACAGAATAACGGAAGAAGCATCTTTGTTTTTTGAAAAAAACATGAAAAATAATGCAGAAGTTTTATCCTACCTAAAAAATAGGGGATTAAACGATGAAAGTATAAAAAATTTTCGTATTGGTTTTGTGAAAAATGACTGGAGAGAATCATATTCTTATCTTACGGGTCGTGGTTTTCGCGATAGTGAATTAGAAAAAGCTGGATTAGTGAAGAAAACGGAAAAGGGTTATTACGACAGATTTCGCGGACGAATTATGTTTCCTATTTCGGATTCAAGTGGGCGCATTATCGCTTTTTCCGGTCGTATTTTTGTAGATGACGGAAAATCCGCCAAGTATTTAAATAGTCCGGAGACTCCCATTTTTAACAAATCATCTGTGCTTTTCGGCATAGATAAAGCGAAAGAAGCAATTAGAAAAAATAATTTTTCCATTTTAGTTGAAGGCCAAATGGATTTGATCTTGGCTCATCAGGCGGGATTTAAAAATACCGTGGCTTCTTCCGGCACGGCCATGGCGGACTCGATTGTGTCAAAAGAAAATATTATAAACAATCTCGGGCTTATTACCAGATTGTCAAAAAATATTGTTTTGGCTTATGACGCCGATAAAGCAGGAATAAAAGCCTCCGAACGTTTTGCCAAAATAGCTTTGTCTTTGGGAATGGATGTAAAAGTCGCGGATATACCGGAAGGAATGGACCCGGCAGATTTAATTTCAAAGGTCGGGGCAGACGCTTGGCGTGAATCAATAAGAAATTCAAAACATTTTATTGAATTTATGCTTGCAAGAATACTAAAAGATATTTCTAGCGATAAAAGAAAAGCCGGCAGAGAAATAAAAGAGCGATTGCTTCCTTTTGTGAATGATTTGGAAAGCGCCATAGAAAAATCGCATTTTATCACGTTGATTAGCAATAAATCGGGTGTGCCGGAAAATGCTTTGATAGATGATCTCAAAAAAGTTGAGTCTGAATTAAAGTATGAAAAAGAGGACACGAAAATTGCCATAGAGAACGTCGAGAAAAAACTAAGAAAAGATCCCATTGAACGCAGACTTCTTGGCATCGCTTTTTGGCAAGAGGGTCTTAAAGATAAAAAAATAAATCCGGAGCCGATTTTTAAAAAGTTAGAGAAAGTAATAGAAAAATATAAAGACATAAAAGAGGATTTAATCTATGAAGTAGAAGAATTTTATTCAAATAATGAAAATTTAGAGAAGGACGTAAATGAAATGTTGCTAAACATTGAAGAAGAGTATTTAAATGAAGAGCTGATGAAGAAAATGATGGAATTGCAGAATTTAAATGGCAAAGAAGGAGAGATAGAGATTTTAAAGGAAATAAACGAATTAAGTAAGAAAAAAGAAGAAATTAAAAACGGTCGTTTAAGGAAATAAATTTTTGAATCCCATGAAAAAGAAAAAAATAAACAAAAAGAAAAAACTTTCTAAAAAAGCAAAAATAAAGAAAATTAGGGCAAAAAAAAGCAAAAAAATCAAGAAGAAAATTCTTAAAAGAAAAGTTGTCAAAAAAGAAAAGATTAAAAAATTATCTTCCGCTGAAAAAAGGGCCGGGGAATTGGCTCGTCTCTCCAATGAAATCATAGAGAAAGGAAGAAAACGCGGATTTATCACTTATGATGAGATTTTAAAGACCTTTCCCGACATAGAAAATAATATTTTGTTTTTAGATGAGCTTTATGAAAAGTTCTCTCAAGCCTCGATTGACGTGCTGGAAGGCGGGAATTTGCTCAATCTGGATATTAATTTGGATGACAAAGATCTGAACAAAGGAAGCATGTATGATTCCATCCAAATGTATTTGAAAGAAATAGGGCAGTATCCGCTTATTCGCGCCGGTGATGAAAAAGACCTGGCCAAGCGCATTGAACAGGGGGATCTGGAGGCGAAAAATTTGCTCGCCCGCGCCAATTTGCGTTTAGTGGTTTCTATTGCCAAAAAATATGTGGGCCGAAGCGCCAACTTAACTCTGCTTGATTTAATTCAAGAGGGAAATCTGGGGCTATTCAAAGCGGTGGAAAAATTTGATTGGACCAAAGGGTATAAATTTTCCACTTATGCCACTTGGTGGATTCGCCAATCCATCACTCGCGCTCTGGCTGACCAGTCAAGAACTATCCGTATTCCGGTGCACATGGTGGAAACAATTTCCAAATACAAACAAATTCACCGCCGGCTTAGTCAAGATTTGGGCAGAGAACCGCTTGCTGAGGAGATAGCTACAGAGATGGGAATTCCGGTTGAAAAAATTCATACGATTGAAAATATCAGCCAAGAGACTGTTTCGTTGGAACAACCGGTCGGAGATGACGACGATAAATCAACCTTGGAAAACTTTATCCCGGATGATAAAATCTTGCGTCCGGATCAGGAGTCTTCCCGTCGAATTCTTTCTGATCAAATACGGGAAGTTCTAAGTGAGTTAAATCCGAAAGAACGCAAAATTTTGGAAATGCGCTACGGACTTCTGGACGGCATTCAACATACTTTGGAAAGGGTGGGGGAAGAATTCGGCGTGACCCGGGAGCGTATCCGTCAAATAGAGGCCAAAGTTCACGAAAAACTCCGCCAGCATGAAAAAATTTCAAGATTGAAGAATTACTTTGATTAGTTGTTTTTTCCTTGCTCCCTTGCGTTAATTTTTGTATAATGTGATGAAGGGTCTTTATTATTAGCTAATTTGTTCCGCGAAAGCGGAAAAAATATATGTGTCATGCAAAATGTTGCGGGGGGTGTATTGTGCACAAAACCTGCAGAGTCTTGTTAATCGTCGGAGGTTTGAATTGGGGTTTGGTGGGGATAGGAATGTTTATGAATAGCAATTTGAATGTCGTTAATTTGTTTTTAGGTTCTATGCCAACCTTGGAAGGTCTTGTTTATGCGCTGGTGGGCATTGCAGCCGTTATGAAAATTTTTGGCTGTAAATGCAAGAAGTGCTTGGAGGCCTGCGCCGTTTGCGCCACTAGTGGTAAAGAAGAAAAAATGTAGTTTTTTGCGTTTTTTCTCTAAAATGTTATATTAAGATAGACTATGGCTTCAATTTTTGACGTTGTTTTATATGTCTTGATTTTTTTGTCTGTCTACGTGCAGGTGTTTTTTTTCGTCACTTTTCTGGAAAATAGAAAAAAAATAATTATTAGGAATGGAAAAACTAAACTGAAATTTTATCCGGCAGTAACAATTGCCGTTCCTTGCTGGAATGAAGAAAATACCGTTGAAAAAACCGTGCGTTCGCTTTTGAATTTGAATTATCCTAAAGACAAAATCAAAATACTCCTTCTTGATGATGGCTCCTCTGACAATACTTTTAAGGTAATAAAGAGATTTGAAAAATATCCTAATATAAAAATTTTTCATAAGGAAAACGGAGGGAAGTATACGGCGCTGAATTTGGCGCTCCAAAATACGGAGACAGATTTTTTCGGCGGGCTGGACGCGGACTCATTTGCCGATTCGGAATCGTTGGTTCGCATTATGAGTTATTTTGAAAAAGACCCTGAAGTTATGGCCGTGGCCCCTTCAGTAATTGTGTCTGGTCCAAAAAGTATCATTAGAAATGCCCAAAAAGCCGAATATAATATGGGTGTTTATTTAAAAAAAATGCTTGGATTTTTGGGAGCCATCAACGTGACTCCGGGACCGTTGACAATTTTTCGCAAAAAAGTTTTTGACGATTTGGGGTATTATCGCCATGGCTACAATACGGAAGATATGGAAATTGCCTACAGAATGCAGAAGAACAACTATAAAATAGAACACTGCAATGATGCTTTTGTGCACACCAATACTCCGGGAACGGTTAGGAAACTTTTTCGGCAGAGGTTGCGCTGGATTTACGGTTTTATCAACAATACGATTGATTACAAAAATGTTTTATTTAGAAAAAAATACGGCAATTTCGCCTTATTTACTCTGCCCATGGGCGTTATTTCCATTGCTTCCGTCAGCTATCTTTTTGGCCGGATAATTTATAATTTAGTTCATTTTTTGTATTTAAAAATCGTCCAGCTTAAAGTTATCGGTTTTAATTTTTCTGTTAGAAGTTTTAATTTTGACCCATTTTTTGTAAACACACAATTTTTTATATTTTTGATTATTTTTATTTATCTTTTGGTTATTTTTTCAATTATTTTGGGGCGAAAAATGACCGAAGGAAAATGGAATTTATCCTTGGATATGCTTTATTTTTTCCCCGTTTTTGGTCTGATTGCTCCATTTTGGCTTCTGAAGGCGGTTTATAATACTATTTTACAAAGGAAACCGGCTTGGAGATGATTTTTAATAATTTATGATTGATTGGAAAAAATATTTAATTGTATTACTGATTACCACAGGTCTTTTTTTTACTGCAATTTATTTAAGTAATTATTTTGGTAATAAAAAGATTGATCAGCTAAAAAGTATTCAAGATAAAATAGCAATAGATATTCTTTCTTCAGAAACTCAATTTTCTTTACTTTCGGAACTATCTTGTAAAAATTTTTCTGATGCGATACTCTCAAGCGAGTTAAATGAATTGGGCAAAAAATTAGAATGGGGACAGGACAATTTAGGCAGTAGTGAGGAATTAGTTTATCTCAAGAAATATTACTCATTGCTTGAAATAAAAGATTATTTACTTGCAAAAAAGATTTCAACTCGTTGTGGTACAAAATCAACTTTTATTCTTTATTTCTATACTAAAACCGAAAGCTGTACTGAATGTGTCGGACAGGGAATAGTGCTTTCCACTTTGCGTGAAAAATATCCAGGGCTTAGGGTGTATTCTTTTGATTACAGTATTGATCTCTCGGCGGTAAAATCTATGCTTCAAATATATAAAATAAAGGACACAGCGCTTCCAGCCTTAGTAATAGAAGATGATGTCTTAACTGGATTTCATAGCTTAGAAGATCTCGAAACCCGCATTAAAGAATCTTTTAAACTTCAGGAAACAACACCGATAGAAGGAAATAATAACAAAGCAAGTTCTTAATTTTCTAAAATAATATTTTGATTTTGGGATAATATATGCTAGTCTTAAGGGCAGTACGCCGGCATAGCTCAGTTGGCAGAGCACTTCTTTTGTAAAGAAGATGTCCGGGGTTCGATCCCTCGTGCCGGCTCAATGTTGTTTTTTATAGATTTTCTTCTTCTTTTACCCGCTCTTTTATTTTTCTGATTTTGTTTTTATATTCCGAAACCATTTTTAAAAAACTGCTCACTTCTTTTTTCTCTGGGTGCATATTCCTCTGTCTTTTGATATGTATTTCTTTTATCTTGTTTTTTGTTTCTTGGTATTTATTTTTTAGAAAATTAGCAAAACGAAAATAGGTCCTAATTGTCGCCACCAACCCGACATAACCATGTCTTTTTATGTTTTTAATGGCTGTCTGTTTCCATTCCTCCAAATGCGGAGCTTCAAAAAAAGCTTCCCTTCTGCTTAGCGTTTGTCCGCCTTGGAGCATTAAGAACTTTTTCCCGACCATAAAAACAATTCCGGAAAGCGACCCAAAAAATAAAATTATAAGAAAATACATCATTATTTTTATTTCACTTTATTGCTATATTGAGCAGATTTTTACTTCTTTGATTTTGGCTCCGACTTTTTCCAAAAGTTCGCCCACTGTTTCATCCGCGTTTTTTATAAATGCCTGATCCAGCAAAGTGCGCTCTTTGAAGTATGCCGCCATTTTGCCGTCCAGCATTTTTTTCTTAATTTCTTCGGGCTTGTCTATGCCGGCAATTTCTTTCTCAAAAACTTCCTTCATTGTTTTTTTGGCTTCCTCAGCTATTTCATCTTGTGAAATATATTCCGGCTTCATGGCGGCCACATGCATAGCCACGTCTTTCGCCAGATCCGCATCTCCGCCCTCCAAACTTACGACAACCCCTATTTTATTATTATGCGTGTAATTTCCCAAAATATCTCCATTTACTTCGTACAATTCGCCCAACTGGATGTTTTCTCCGGTTTTTTGGATTACTGGGTCTATCATCTCTTTTACGCCCGCTTTTATTTCTTCTATTCCGTTTTTTAGCGCTTGTTCCGCAAGAGTTTCCAAGAGCGTTGCGAAATCTTCATTTCTGGCGACAAAATCTGTTTCGCAGTGCAAAGATACCAACACGACCTTTTGGCCGTCCGTTTTGATGGATACTCTTCCGTCTTTAACTTCACGATTAACTTTTTTTTGCGCAATGTCGGAACTTGTTTTTTTTAAAATAGCGAGCGCTTTTTTTGTATCGCCTTCGGCTTCAATCAGGGCGTTTCGGCACTGCATTACCGAGATGCCTGTGGCATCACGAAGTTCTTTCACTTGTTCTGTGGTGATATTAATTGATGACATTTTTTATTGAGATTCTTGTTCCGCATCGAACTTATTCTGATGCGGGGTCTTTTCTGGCGCAGACATCTGACCTTCTTTATAAGCGTTTCCAATTGCGTCCACAAAAAATTTAATGGATGGTATTCCGGAGTCATTTCCAACGATGGGATAGTCAATGTCTTTGATGTTTGAATCGGAATTCAAGAGCGCGATTACCGGAACACCGGATTTTTTGGCTTCGGTCGCGGCAATATGTTCGCTGCGGGCGTCTATGATAAACAAGGCACTCGGAGCTTTTTTGAGGCCAGTCAGTCCAGAATAATATTTTGTAAGCTTTTCCATTTTTTTAGCCATTACCACTCGCTCTTTTTTTGTGTATTTGTCAAGCCCGCCTTCCGCGACATCCTTGCGGTAGTTTTCTAATTCAGCAATTCTCTTTTTTATTTCCGTAAAATTAGAGATTGTTCCGCCGATCCATCTTTCCGCAACATAGGGCATATTTAATGATTCCGCGGTATCTTTAATGGCAGTTTTTGCTTCTGGTTTCGTGCCGACAAAAAGAACAATTTTACCCGTGGCTCCCAAGTTTTTCATAAATTCTACAGCTTTATCCAGCATCATTTCTGTTCTTTCAAGATTGATTATGTCTCCCTTGTTTTTGGTGGCGTATATAAATGAAGAAACAGAAGGGTGTCTTCTGGTCTTGCTGTAGCCGTAATGCGCCCCGGCCTTGAACATTTTTTCTATAGCTGTATCATCGTTTAATGTTTTTACCATACGAAATATATTATCAGAAAGCTGTGTTTTTTGCAAATATTTCCTTGGATTTTTTTTCTTTGACCAAAAGACATTTTTCGGGTAAGATGCTCTTATGAGACAATCTAAACTTTTTACTAGGACTAGGAAAGAGAGCCCCGCTGACGAGGTTTCTAAAAACGCCGAACTTCTTATCCGTGGAGGTTTCGTGCATAAAGAAATGGCCGGAGTATATAGTTATTTACCATTAGGGCTTCGGGTGCTTAGAAAAATTGAAAATATAATAAGAGAAGAGATGGATAAAATTGGCGGGCAGGAAGTTTTGATGTCGTCCTTTCAGCCCAAAGATAATTGGGAGAAAACAGGCCGATGGAGCGCAATGGATGATTTATATAAAGTTAGTGATTCTTCCAGCAGAGAAATCGCGCTTGGTCCGACGCACGAAGAAATAGTTGTTCCTATTTTAAAAAATTATGCCTCCTCGCATAAGGATTTTCCTGTAGCTATTTACCAAATTCAAAATAAATTTCGCATGGAACTTCGCGCAAAGTCCGGGATGCTTCGGGGCAGGGAATTTATAATGAAAGACATGTATTCTTTTCATACCTCCAAAGAGGATTTTGAAAATTTTTATGAAAAGATGAAAGGCGTTTATAAAACTATTTTTAAGAGAGTCGGCATTGGGCACATAACTTATCTTTGTTTTGCTTCTGGCGGAACTTTCTCAGAATATTCGCACGAATTTCAAACCGTTACCTCTGCTGGTGAGGATACTATTTATGTTGATGAGGCGAGTGGTTCTGCTCTCAACAAAGAAGTTTTAAATGATGAGGTTTTGAACCAGCTCAATTTAACAAAAGAAAAATTGGCTGAACATAAGGCTATTGAAGTCGGAAATATCTTTGACTTAAAAACAAAGTATTCGGCGCCATTTGATTTGTCTTACACAGACGAAAAAGGAGAAAAGAGCACTGTTTTGATGGGTTGTTACGGTATTGGATTGGGGCGTCTTTTGGGCACAGTGGTAGAGGCGCTGGCTGACGATAAAGGAATAATTTGGCCGGAATCGATCGCGCCGTTTGCTATTCATTTGCTTGCTTTGGGGGATGACGAGGTAGTCTTGGGGGAGGCAAATAAAATATATGAAAACTTATTAAAAGCAGGTGTTGAAGTTTTATTTGACGATCGCGAAGAGGTGTCGGCCGGGGAAAAATTTTCTGATGCGGATTTGCTCGGCATGCCTTGGCGCGCGGTTGTTTCTGCCCGAAGTTTGAAGGATAACGGAATAGAATTAAAAAAACGCACCGAAGAAAAGGGGAAAATTGTTTCTTTAGACGAATTATTAAAATTACTAGCACCTAATCACTAGAACCCAGCACCCAATTCAAAATGTTTGATAAATTTTACAAATTAATTTCCAATGACATTGGCATAGACCTGGGGACTTCCAATACGCTGGTCTATTTGAAGGGTCACGGCATTGTCATAAACGAACCTTCAGTGGTGGCGGTGAATATTAAGACCAATCAAATTTTAGCCGTAGGGACTGCAGCAAAAGAGATGCTCGGACGCACGCCGGGGCATATCAAAGCCATTCGCCCGCTTGTGGACGGAGTTATTTCTGATTTTGAAGTGACGGAAGAAATGCTTTCATATTTAATAAACAAAGCGGACAAAATATCCAAGAAATTGGCGCGACCGAGAGTTTTGGTCGGCGTGCCTTCCGGGACGACCAATGTTGAAACACGGGCGGTGTATGATGCGGCCCGTAGCGCCGGCGCGCGAGAAGTTTTTCTAGTGGAAGAACCGATGGCCGCGGCTATCGGCATCCGTCTTCCGATTAAAGACCCGGTGGGTTCTATGATTATAGATATCGGCGGGGGAACGACGGATATCGCGGTTATTTCCTTGGGTGGAATTGTAAAATCAAAAAATTTAAAAATCGCCGGAGACAGATTG
>LBZL01000008.1 GCA_000994705.1 Candidatus Nomurabacteria bacterium GW2011_GWB1_40_7
GGAATAATAGAAATTACAAAAAAGAAATTAAAATTTTACAATTGAAAAACCGGAATGATAACAAAAATAATCAAAAAAAACAGATTAAAAAACAAAAATTTTTTTGTGGAACCGGACGAGATTTTTCTTGATTCAAAAAATCTGCAGAATTTTGACCGCCAGCAATTTGAAGGACGCATAGAAAAATCAATTTCTAAGAAAAATATTTTACTACTCGGTGTTTTATTTTTATTTTTTATGGGAATTTTTGGAATTCGCCTTATTTATCTTCAAATTCAAAAAGGCGAAGCGTATTTCCAGCGAAGCCAGAACAATGTTTTAGAAAAAGCCGTTATTTTCACCGACAGGGGAATAATCTATGACCGCAACAAAATAGAGCTTGCTTGGAATAAAAAAGAAGAAGGAACTTCTGTTCCCACCCGCGTTTATTTATCGCCCGGATTTTCGCATTTGCTCGGATACGTCAGCTATCCGGCGCAAGACAGTTCGGGTAATTATTGGCAAGGCGAATTTATAGGCAAGGATGGGCTGGAAAAAGAATACAATCACGAGCTGAAGGGCGAAAATGGATCAAAAATAATAGAAACGGATGCCCTGGGAAAAATTTATTCGGAAAATATCGTAAATGCTCCCAGTCCGGGCGCCAATTTAATAACGGCAATTGATTCACGAATACAAGCGGAATTATTCACTCTTATTAAAAATCTTTCAGAGAGCGGGGCTTTTGCCGGCGGAGCGGGAGTAATTATGAATAGCCAAAACGGGGAAGTCATAGCTTTAACCAGTTTTCCAGAATACGATTCCGAGATTCTTTCTTTTGGAAAAGACGCACAAAAAATCAACGACTATCGGACAGACAAGAGAAAAGTTTTTCTGGATAGAAATATCTCCGGACTTTATACCCCGGGATCAATTGTTAAGCCGTTCTTTGCCCTGGGAGCTTTAGCCGAAAGCGTGATTGACCCATATAAAAAAATTCTTTCCACCGGTTCTATTTCCATTCCCAATCCTTATTTCCCAGGTCAAAAAACGGTTTTTAAGGATTGGCGGATAAATGGCTGGACGAATATGATGGAAGCTCTAGCGGTATCTTCGGATATTTATTTTTATGAAATCGGCGGGGGATTTGAAAACCAAAAAGGACTCGGTATTGCGAATCTTGAAAAATATGCAAAACTTTTTGGGCTTGGAGACAAGACCGGAATTGATTTGCCGGATGAGAAAAAGGGGGTAATTCCGAGTCCGGAATGGAAAACGGCAAACTTTAAAGGAGATGTTTGGCGCATCGGGGACACTTATCATACGGCCATCGGGCAATACGGTTTTCAAGTAACTCCGATAGAAATGGCTCGCGCTGTCGGAGCCATTGCGAATGGTGGAAAACTGCTGACTCCGCATTTAGTGTTAAACGATTCTGAAAAAGAAAATAGAATTTTTGAAGTGAATTTGGATAAGGGTTATTTTGATATTGCGCATCAGGGAATGAGACTAGCGATAACTTCCGGAACCGCTATGTCGCTAAATGTCCCTTATGTGCAAGTGGTGGCTAAAACCGGCACAGCGCAAGTTGGCCTTGCAAAAAATAAAATCAACTCCTGGGTTATCGGTTTTTTCCCATATAAGAATCCCAAATATGCTTTTGCCGTAATGATGGAAGCCGGACCAAATACAAACACCATCGGCGCCACTTCCGTTATGCGCCAGCTTCTAGACTGGATGTCTATAAATACTCCGGAATATTTTCAGTAAAATTTCCAAATCAGAACTAACAAGAATTTAACGGGTGACGGAAATTGTTATATTCCCCGCGCCGTCCGGATCTTCGCCGATGGCCGAAACTGTGATTCTGCCATTGGCATCTTTTACCACGGTGTATTTTGTATCATAAGCTACTGCGGTGCAATCAACAACTGTCGCGCTAGGGTCAAACGGCAAAGCGGAAATATATTTGGGCACAAGAGCATCGCAAAGGTCGGCTTTTCCAACGGTGTCGCTGATATTTTTCGCGGGCGCGACAAGAATGGCCGCCGGAATAGTTCCCTTATTATCGGCTATATTCTGACCGATAGCGTTAAGAATGGCATTCACATTACTGGTTCTCTGCGCGTTGCGAGCCTGCTCAAATTGCCGGGCCGGATTAATGGCGACCAAAACAATAGTTGCCAAAATCGCGACAATGCCGATGACGACCAAAATTTCAATTAACGTAAAACCTCTCGAATTCCTCAAGACTAGGCCTTTGTTTTTATTTACTTTTTTCAAATTCATAAATTTACGATAACTATTAATAATAAGAACTTATAATTTCGACTTTATTGTACTATGATTATAACATTTTTTAGATTTCCTCCCAAGACACAACAAATAAATCGGCTTTATTTGCCTTAACATTTAAATTAGTGGTTGCCTGCCGGAAAATTGCTTTGGTGTTGATTATTATCGGATTAGCGTCGGGGTTTATGGCCTGGATAATACAGGTATCGCCTTCGAAAACAATGATTGTCTCATCGCCCGCATAATTTGGATTATTGGCAAGTTCAAGAAGGGCAGTATCAACGCAAGCTTCGGCTAAAGCGGAGCTTCTTTCCTTAAGCTCGGAATCTAAAATATCGGAACGGCTGTAAAATCCGATAAAACTTAAATTGGTCGCAATCAGCAATAAAATAGCCGAAATAATAATGGCGGACATAAGAGCGGCAAATCCGGAATTGGTTTTTATTTTTTGGGAGATCATTTTCTAAGATATTTTGTAATGGTGAAAGTTGTTCCATTCATAATGGCTGTCGCCGCGATGCCAGCAGGACCGGAGCCGGATGCCGGAATATATTCAAAATCTAAGCTTGAAACTTCAACATTGTCAGTGGTTATTGGAATAAAAGCATTGCCATTATCGCTTTCTCTTATTTCTATTTTTGTTCCAACGAGCTGAATATCAATTTGGTTGTTATCGTATTTTGTTACAACAAGATTGTGCGCAGTGCCTATGGACGGAGTTGTAATAGTTTTAACTCCCGTCAGCGCCCAATTGATTTTTCGCAATACAAAATTTCCTTCCGCTTCGGTAACGGTTTTTGCGCTTAGTTTGCCGGACCCGTCAATCAGCTGAAAAGCGGACACAAAAGCGGTTCCTATCAGTAGAGAAAAAAGCGCGGTGTAAATTATGACTTCTATTAAAGTGAAACCTTTGTTGCGTTTGTTCTTCATTATGGTCCAGGTTTGATTATATAAATAGATCCTTGTCCAGCAGAATCATTTGAGGAAATATACAAACGATTGCCTTCGCAATCCATTGAGGGCTCGGTGGCATTTCCGGCCGGAGAAATAATAAATGGTGATGGGTTCCACGGAGTTATATTTAGCGGGTCGTCAGTTTTAAATATTTGAAGTTGAGCGCCCGTGCCAGGAGTACCCGTGAGGAGAAAAGACAAAAAATTCTTGACCGTAACACCATTCACGCTACTTGAGATATCGCGTCCGCCGAATTCCGGAAGCGCCACGGCAGAATTTGTATTGTCAAGAATATGAAAATCAAAACTGGCTCCGGTCGTTTTTCCCAGATATAATTTATCGCCGACTAAATAAATGCTCTTGCCGTTGCCCGCCCCATTCGGTGAATTAAAACTTCCGGCAAATATTGGATTATTCAAATTTGAAATGTCCAGAATTTGTAGCTCTTGAGTATTCGGTGAAGCAATGTAAGCGTAACTATCGCGCGATAATAACACATTAACTCCATTTCCAACTTCAAAACTGCCTAAGGGCGACACTAAATGCGAACCGCCGAAAAGCGAGGCGGGATTGCGCATATCAATAATATGAAATTCGGGTCCGCTGGCATTTGCACCAAGACCTAAAAACACGTATCCATTTTTATAAAATATGCTAGTTCCCGTGTTTTGACTTGTTATTGGGGGCGAACTCGCGATTTTCAGATTAACGCTAAAAGTTGGCGAACTGGGATTAGTTACATCAAAAATGTAAAGCTGTCCGCAAGCGGGATTTGCAACAGGATCGCAACTTGTGTAATCAGAACTGGTATTGCTCGCCGTGTAAGCATAAATTTTACTTGTAGCCAAATCCTCTGAAACACGAACGGCATTTAATCCTGAAATCACCGCTGGAGCATTATCAACTTCTCCGAGAAGCGTGGGATTGCTTGTATCGCTTGTGTCAAATACAAAAAGTGTTGGATCATCGGTGTTGGTTGTTTTGCCTGATGTTACATATAATTTATTTTTATAGGCATCCACATCAGTTAGAGTGTATGTTCCGATTGGAGAGATAGAAGAAAAGTCAATAATTCTTTCAATCTGCGGATTTTTCCAGTCTCCGGTTAAAACTGAACTGCAAGTGTCTCCGCCACTTGCCGCTTCCGGATTTGTCAAAATAGTGGCAAGTGTCGTTGAAAAAGTTTTCCCGACTATTTGCCAAGCAATAATTGATGTTACTTTTTTTGTAAATAAATCGGCTTGAATTACATCAAGCGTTTTTGTAAACATAAGTGGTCCGCTCATTTCTGTCGCGACAGACGAATTAACCAAATTAAAATCCAGCCGAGAATCAGCACGGGCTTTTTCAAGCAAAGCTTGCGCTTTGGAGATTGCCTCAAGGTTGACCTGCGAATCAACGGCAACTGATTGGTTGCCGAAGGTGACCATAATGACAGCGCTAATGGATAAAATAACCACCGCAAAAGCAATTAGTATTTCCAGAGTTATAAAGCCTTTAGGGCTACCAGTTAATTGCGCCTTCATTGTTTATTATTATATCCGCTGATTTTATGCCGTCTGTTATGTGAATAGTGGCAGTGGCGCCAGTTGCATTTCCCGTAAGCTGATCAAAAACAACAGCCGGAAAGTTGGTGTCAGGGTTTGAGGATATGTTGACATTGGCGGGAATTAATTCGTTCGTTAACGCGCCGGAAACGCAAGTGTTCCGGAAAATAACATAATCCGGCGCGATGTAGCATACCCCGTGCCTTGCTTCAAACATATTAGCCATCGAACGGCTACGGGCTTTCTGCAGAAGAGCGATTATTTTTGACTCTTCATCTTGGAAAGTGCCGGACAGAAAAGAACTAAAATCCGCAATCATTCCAAAACTCACAATAGCGATTAAAACAGCTATCGCTACAACTATTTCAATTAATGTAAAACCTTTTTGATAAATCATATTTTATCTTGCGTTCAAATGTTGAGTGATTCCGTATATCGGCGTAATAATTGAAACAGCGATGAAGCCGACGAGCATTCCCATGATAATCATAAGCGCGGGCTCCACCATATTTGAAAGATTTTTTGTGAAGTCGTCTATTTCCGCCTCATACATTTCAGAAAGATAAAGGAGTGAATTCGCCAAATTTCCGCTATGTTCTCCGACAGAGATTATCTGCGTTACCAGATCCGGAAAAAGATCTCTCCGTTTATTCAGATGCGTTGATATCTTTGCTCCTCTATTTACCACCCCCGCCAGTATTTTAAATTCTTTTTTATAAACCAGATTCGGAGTCGTCTTTACGGAAATAGACAAAGCTTCGCTCATAGCAACACCGCTCTTGAGAAGCAATCCAAAAGTGCGCGCAAAATTCGCCATATTGTAATCCCGAATTATTTTTCCAATAATCGGTATTATAAAAAGGAATTTATGAAAATAAAAACAGATAATTTCGCTCTTTTTTAAAGCAATTATGAGAACGGCAATAATAATAAATATAGACGCGATGCTTACCAGACCCCAATGGGTTATAAAATTGCTAACAACAATGACAATTCGCGTAGAAAGGGGCAAGGCATAATGGAGACTGTCAAATATCGGCAAAATTTTCGGAAAAAGAAATACCATCAAAAATGCAACGATGCCGAGAGTGGCGATGGTGACCACAATAGGGTAGATAGCCGCGCTGATTATCTTTTTGCGAAGAGTTTGTCTTTTTTTAAGTTCAGCGGCGACATATTCCAGATTTTCGGACAAAATTCCGCTTTGCTCGCCAAAACCGATGATATTTATGGCAAAATCCCCAAAAACATTTTTGAATCTGCCCAGACTTGTCGCCAAATTTTGGCCGCTTGAGACATTGGCAATCACCGTATCGAGAATAAAAGCATATCCTTTTTTTTGAGTTTGCTCCCGGATCATAGTCAATGACTCTTGTATCGGGATACCGGCTTTTATAAGAAAAGACAGTCTCTTTACGAAAAAGGTCTGGTCTTTAATTGATAAACGAGTCCGAGTATATGATATTTCTTTAATTAAATTCCAGATTGATTTCTCTTTTTTATGTATTTTTGTTTTTTCCTGCGCCATAAATTATTCGTGAACAACTCGCAAAACTTCTTCAACGGTGGTAAATCCATTTTTCACCTTTTGAAGGCCGTCTTCAAGCATCGTGGTCATTCCGTTTTTTATCGCGATTTTTTTGATTTCATCCGCGGAAGCCCGGCGCAAGATTGCTTCGCGTATTTCATTGTCGGCAACTAAAACTTCGTTGATGCACATTCTGCCCTTATAGCCTGTATTGCCACATTCACCGCAACCTTTTCTTTTGCACTCTTTGCAAATTTTTCGCACCAGTCTTTGCCCGATGGCAACAGAGACGGTGGAAGCAATAAGATACTCTTCAATACCCATATCGAGCAATCGTGGCAGGGTAGTGGCGGCGTCGTTGGTATGAAGCGTGGAGAGAAGAAGATGTCCGGTAAGAGCGGTGTTTACTGCGATACTTGCAGTTTCCGCGTCGCGAATTTCACCCACCATAATGATATTCGGGTCTTGCCGAAGGATTGACCGAAGTCCGTTTGCAAAAGTCAATCCAGAGCGTGCGTTGACTTGTATTTGCTTGATCTCGCTTACTGCATATTCAATAGGATCCTCAATGGTAATTATTGAAACCTCGGGAGAATTTAACATTTTGATTAACGCATACATCGTGGTGGTCTTGCCCGAACCAGTCGGCCCTGTGGAGAGAATCATCCCGCTTGTTTTCTTTATTGCTTTTTTTATTTTTTGTATATCATTTTCGCTAAAACCGAGATCCTTCAATGTTAACTCCTCATTTTTGTCGACAAGCAAACGAAGCACCGCATTTTCTCCGTGATGCGTCGGCATAATAGACACGCGAAAATCTATAAATTCATTTTGCCTATCTTTTTCTTCAGAAAAAACGTAGCGAAACCTTCCGTCTTGGGTCGCTTGATGCTCGTCTGTTCGTAATTTGGATAAAATTTTTATACGGGAAATAATTTCATTATTTATCTCTTTGGGAAAAGAATAAACATTCGCCAGAACTCCGTCAACACGAAAACGAATGCGCACATTTTTTGCGAGAGGATCAATGTGAATATCCGAGGCCCGACTAGCGTGAGCTTTTTCGATAAGCCGGTCAACAAGATTTATGATAGAAATGTTGGCTCCTTGATTGAGTTCCTCTTCAACTCTATCCGGTTTTTTATTGGTCATATCTAAAAAAAGATTATACTATAGAAAGGGGATAATAGCGAGGAGGAATGCGGGCAAAGGTTATTGCATATTAATATCTCTTTTTGTATAATACCTTTATGATTAAAGTGCGAATACTTTTAATTTTGGGAATATGGGTGGCGGTGCTGCCATATTTGGGCTTTCCATCTTCGTGGAAAGATATTTTATATACACTTTCTGGACTAGTGTTGGTTTATTTCAGTTATGTTTTGTATAAAAATTCCAAAACGAAAGGGGGTGTAAAAAAAACTTTTGACAATTTTAAGGAGAGTAACATTTTTAACGAAAACCATACTGAAAATCCGGCGGCGGAAGCGCACGAAAATATAAATTACAAAAACTAGACTGATGGAAAATCTTTCTAAAACAAGATATTTTACAATCGCCATTTTGTTTGCGACACTATCTTTTGTTTTTGGCGTTTACTTTGGAGACCGTAATCGTCCGGAAATAGACAAGATTTTGGGAATTTCCGGAAAAGAGCTACAGGTCGCAACCACAGCCGATTTTTCTCCGTTCTGGAAAGTTTGGAATACCATGAGCAAAAAATATCCCTTGGCAGACGAGATATCCGACCAAGACAGGGTTTATGGCGCAATTTCAGGCCTCGTAGGATCTTTAAATGACCCGTATAGCGTATTTTTCACTCCAGACGAAGCAAAATCTTTTGAAGAGGAAATAACTGGTAATTTTGACGGAATCGGCATGGAGGTGGGCATAAAAGACAAAGTGCTTACCGTTATCGCTCCGCTTAAAGATACTCCGGCTTATAAAGCTGACATTAAATCCGGCGACAAAATTCTCAAGATTAATGAAAAAGTCACAACGGGCTTAAGCATTGAAGAAGCGATTAAATTAATACGAGGACCAAAAGGAACGGCCGTTACGCTTACAATTTTTCGCGATGGGATAAAGCAGCCAAAAGAAATAAAAATTGTCAGGGACACCATAGAAATACCAACCCTGGATACGGAAATGAGAAAAGACGGAATTTTTGTCATCAAACTTTACAGTTTCTCCGCTAATTCCGTTAATCTTTTTCGCAACGCCATAAAACAATTTGTTGATTCGGAAAGCGACAAGCTTTTGCTTGACCTGCGGGGAAATCCCGGCGGATATCTAGATGCGGCCGTGGACATGGCGAGCTGGTTCTTGAAAGGAGGAACGGTTATTGTGACTGAAGATTATGGCAATAATAAAGCGCCGGAAATATTTAGAAGTAAAGGTTACGACATATTTAATAATAAATTAAAGTTTGTGATTTTAATAGACGGCGGCTCTGCTTCCGCTTCTGAAATTCTTGCCGGCGCGATGCAGGACAATGGGCGCGCGAAACTTGTGGGCGCGCAGAGTTTCGGCAAGGGTTCCGTGCAGGAAGTCGTGGATATTACGTCGGATACAATCTTAAAAATTACCGTTGCCAACTGGCTGACTCCCAACGGAACTTCCATCTCGGAAAAAGGCCTAACTCCGGATTATCCAGTAGAAATCACCCAAAAAGACATTGATGCGCAAAAAGACCCGCAAATGGATAAAGCTATTCAATTATTAATTAACAATTAGCAATTACGAATTATGAAGGTAATTTTTTTACAAGATGTGCCGAGAGTAGGGAAAAGACACGACACAAAAGAAGTAAATGACGGCTATGCCATGAATTTTTTAATTCCCAGAAAACTTGCCGAGGTGGCGACTCCAAAAACGATTGCTGAACTGGAAAAAAGAAAGAAAAATATAGAAATAGAGAGGGAAGTGCAAGAAGATCTTTTAATGAAAAATTTAGAAGAAATAAAAGGCAAAGTTTTAAACATTAAAGCCAAAACAGACGAAAAAGGGCATCTATTTTCCGGCATTCATAAAAAAGAAATCGTGGAAGAAATGAAAAAGCAAAATCATGCCGACATAGCAGAAGAATTTATAGTCCTAGAAAAACCCATTAAAGAAGTAGGGGAATTTGAAATCCCCATCGTGGTTAGGGACAAAAAATCTTCGTTTAAATTAATAGTGGAGAGAATTTAAAAACTATACCACATTTACCACTTTTTTAACTGCGGTTTTGCCATGGAAAGAAATTTTGCGCTTGGAGCCGAATTTTACGGTGCCGTCTTTGAGGGCGAAGAGGGTATGATCTTTGCCTGTGGACACGTTAATGCCTGCCATAATAGCCGTACCGCGCTGACGGACGATAATAGAGCCAGATTGGGCCTTTTGGCCATCAGTAAGTTTAACACCGAGGTATTTTGGCTGTGAATCTCTTAAGTTTTTGGCGGTTCCGCCGGCTTTTCTATGTGCCATAAAAATTAGGTTCTAGGTTATAGCTTTTAGGTGCTAGTTATCGTATAATTTAATAACAAAAAGAGTATAGCTAATTTTATGGAAAAAATCAAGCTAATAATAAAAAACTGCTTGGAAAGCGAAAAAGGGAAGGATATTTTGACGGTTGTTATTGTAATATTAGTGGGCTTAGGGTCGTTTGAACTGGGCAGATTATCAAAAGAAAACAGCTCTTCGGGCATAAAAATTCTGTCAGATAATACGGTTCCATCTCTTGAAAATTCTAACATTTTGCAAAATGACGTGATATCAACAACGGCGAATTCAAATTCTATAAATAAAACTTTTTTCGCGTCAAACAGGGGGAGCAAATATTATCCAATTAGCTGTTCTGCCGGCAAGACCATTAAGCAAGAAAATCGGGTTTGGTTTGCGACAGGGGAAGAGGCAGAACGAGCCGGATACGAGCTTTCTAGCGCGTGTCAATAAAACATATCGTGTCGCACAATATATCTTTCGGTAAGGTTATATATTTATTTATCTTAAAAGTCCCCTAAAAAACGAAGCTAACCAATCAAAAAAGGACGCAATCCAATCCAAAATTCCGGAAATAGTGACCCCGAAATACTTCATCAGAACTAAAACAATAATAATTAAAATTATAATTTGTATAAACCCGCTTTGTTGTTTATTCTTCATACAATTTATTTTAGCACAAAATATTTATTTATAAAACAAGAACTATTTTTTGGCATAGGAAGATGGCAAATAATACAATGGGTCAAGATAGGCATTGATCGGCGCAATCGGCTGGGTTAAAATCTTGCCGGGGCATGATTTACTCGGCAAACTTTTGACTTCGGCTGAATTGGGAGCATAAACTGAGACATGCAAATGCGGACCCGTAGAATAGCCCGTATTGCCACTGTAAGCCACTATCTGACCTCTTTCTACCCTTTCTTCCTTTTTCGCTTTTACTAAAGAAAGATGCCCGTAAGTGCTGGATAAGCCGTTATCGTATTTAATAAAGACAAACCGGCCGAAGGAAGCTCCCGGGCATTGCGTGTCGGTATCTCCCATACCCGCCACTACCCCTCCGGCCATAGCTTTGACAGGCGTACCAACCGCGGCCCTGAAATCCACGCCACTATGGGAACCGGAAGCGTACAATCTTTTGGAATCCACCGTTTTTCCGAAAAGTTGAGTCACTAAAATATAATCAAGCGGCCAGGAAAACACTCCGGCCTTGGGCAGTTTGGACGGGTCCAAAATATATTTTAATTGTGATTCATAGTCGCGAAGCTCTTTTTCCAACGCATCTTTTTGAGCGATTCTGTCCTGCAGAATTTTTTGATAATTCGCTTCGCTGTTTTTTGTTTGCTCTAAAAGTTTCTTTTTCGCATTTGTATTTTGCTCAACAATTTTTTTCTGGTCGGCCAATTTGGATTTCAAGCTAAGCAACTCATTTTTTGCGTCTATCGTTTCTTTCCTGGTGTCTTCAAGCTCCCCTTTTATCTGTTTTAATTCCGCTATCCTACCTCTGATTTTTTCCCGGACGGTCATGGTGTTGTCAATATCGTTCCAAATTAAAGAAAAATCGTCAGTGGATAGAATACTTTCTACGATACTTCCATTTTCAAATTCACTAATTTCTTTTATGCCGAGAGAGATTGCCTTAATATTGTTAGAGATAGAATTTTGCTTAGCGCCTATGTCTTGGTTTAGATTTTGAATTTTTAAATTAGTTTTATCAATTTTATTTTCTGTTACGGCAATGTCCGCGTTCAGTTTTTTTCTGGTTAAATCCAGTTCCTTCAAAGATTTATCTAGAGAATTTTTTTGTTTTCCCAAACTATCGAGCTGCGCTTGATAAGCGGTTATTTCCTGTTCCAACTTTTTTATGTCAGCATCTTTTTCCGCTATTTTATTTTGAATTTCTGAAGCAGTTTGCGCTGAAGAAAACCCAATGGGAATTATCAATAGAATTACCAAAAATATTATATTAAACAGCTTTTTGTAATCTAGATAGTGTTTCATTTTTTCCTAAAATAGAAGCTATGGTAAATGGGTCGGGAGATTTATCTAATCCAGAAAGGGCAAAGCGAACAGGATGCAAGAGCTCTCCCCTGCTCCCCAATTTATCCGCTACCGCCATGAGCGCGATTTTAATATTTTCTTGATTGAAATCTTTTTCGTCCAAATTTTCCAGCGCTTTTATCGCTTGTTTTAAATTTTCAGATATTTTTTCCGGCGCGGTATTTTTGAAAATCAATTTTTCTTTTTTATACTCTGGTTGTTTGAAAAAAAAACCCAACTCCCCTCTTTCTGCCATATCCTTTACATCGCCCCATTTATTTATTCGCTCGAAAATTATCGGAACAAGTTTTGGATTTTTCATATTCTCCGGCAACCATGTCAAAATATTTTTTTCAATTTCTTCTTTCGGAAGCAAATTTATATGTTCTTTATTAAACCATTCCAATTTCTCTTCATTAAAGATGGCCGGACTTTTTTGAACTCGCGCCAGATCAAAAGCCTTAATCAATTCCTTGCGAGTAAAAATTTCCTTATCTGTGCCGGGATTCCAGCCCACAAAAGCCATTCCGTTTAAAATAGCTTCGGGTAAAAATCCCCGATTTTTATATTCTGTTAACGGCAAGGCGCCTCTGCGCTTTGAAAGTTTTAATTTATCTGGCCCCAAAACAAGCGGCAAATGAGCGTATATCGGAGTTGGCGCGCCGATGGCTCTTTGAATCAATATTTGGCGCGGAGTGTTGGAAACATGATCCTCCCCTCTTATGACGTGGGTGATTCCCGCTTCAAAGTCATCCACTACCACAGCCAGATGAAAAAGCGGTTCATTCAAATTTCTGGCAATCACAAAATCTCCCAGATCTTTCGTATTCATCATAACTTCGCCTTTTATTTCATCCTTGAAGGCAACGTCAATATTCGGATTCTTAAATCGCACGAGTTCTTTAATTTCTCCGCTATCGTCTTTGGCTTGTTCTTTGGAGACGTAAGCGCTCCCCTCTTTAATCATTTTTTCAAGATAAAATTTATGCTTGTCTAGATGTTCGGATTGTCTGTAAAATTTATCATACGAAAGACCAAGCCAATTTAAACTTTCAATAACGTTATCTTCGTATTCTTTTTTTGAGCGTTCCCTGTCCGTATCCTCAATCCGAAGCACAAAACTGCCGTCATGTTTCTTGGCGTAAAGATAGGCAAAAATCGCCGTCCGATAATTCCCCAAATGCAAAAATCCCGTCGGACTCGGCGCAAATCTTGTTACGACTTTATTGTCTGCCATAACACTATTTTAGCACTTATTTTTCGTGGCTCAAAGCCATATTTACGAGTTCTCGGGCGATTTTTTCCGCGGCGCCGGGATGACTGAAAGTTTTGGCATTTTGCGCCATTCGTTCATAGCCGGCTTTATCATTCAAAATCCTTTCAATTTCCGAACTCAAAATATTCGCGGTCATATTCATTTCTTCCACGACACTGCAAGCTCCCGCTCGCGCGTAGCTGAAAGCGTTTTTTCTTTGGTGATCTAGATTTGTGTTTGTTATCGGTATTAAAATAGACGGTACGCCCCAAGAAGCTATCTCAAATAAATGCCCCGCTCCGGCTCGCGAAATAATCAGAGAAGCGACCCCGGCAGCCATTTTTATTTGCAGAGGATTTAAAAAGGAAAACGGCAAATATCTAAGTTTGTTTTTATTGTCGACCAGTATAACTTCCGCTTGTCCGGAAACACTTTTAAATTTTTTAATGCCGGTTTGATGAATAATCTGATAATTTTTTATCAGCCTCGGCAAAGCATCCAAAATAGTATTGTTTATCAGCTCCGCGCCCTGGGAACCTCCCAACACGACGATAACCGGCAATTTTTCCTCTAATTTAAAATACTCAAGCGCTTCTTTGCGCGAGGCCGTGTGTTCTATTTCAGCTCTTATCGGCTGACCTGTCCAGGCAACGGTTTTTGAAGGGAAATAATCTGTTGCTTCTGCAAAAGAGACGGCAATCCTTTTGGCAAAACGTCCAGCCCATTTATTTACGCGCCCGGGAGCGGAATCCGATTCGTGAATCAAAATGGGAATGCGCAAAATTCTGGCAGCAAAAATCGTCGGAAACGACGCGTATCCCCCTTTGCCGAAAACGACATCCGGATAAATTGAAAATAATTTATAAATGCTATTGACGATACCAAAGAAAGTTTTAAAAATGTCTAAAAAATTTTTAAAAGAAAAATAAGTGCGCATTTTCCCGGTTTTTATTTCTTCATAAAAAAGCCCGTTTTCCGCCAGCATTTCCTTGTCATAGGGGTCATCGGAAATATAGTAGAGTTTCGCTCCGACTATATGTTCCTGATCTATAATTTGATTAACTTTTTGGACCACAGCGACAATTGGATAAAAATGTCCGCCTGTTCCCCCGCCCGTAAAAACTATTTTCATAAATTTAATTTTTTTGGAATCTGGATATATTAAGCACGATGCCCATGGCCATAAGATATACCATCAGCGAGGTGCCTCCTTGGCTCATAAACACTAACGGCACTCCTGTTAACGGAAAAACTCCGGTAACAGAGGCAATATGCATAAATGATTGCGCCGTAATGAGTATAACAATTCCATAGACTAAAAGTCCACTAAAAAGATCCGGCGTTCGATTGGCGATGCGAAATCCGCGCATTAAAAAAAGGACATAAAGAAATATCGCGGCAAACGCTCCTGCAAAACCAAATTCCTCCCCCAAAACGGCAAAAATGGAATCCCCTTGGGGTTCCGGAAGATAACTAAATTTTTGGACACTTTGACCAAAGCCTCGTCCAAAAATTCCACCTGATCCTAAGGCAATAAGTGCTTGTTGAATTTGGTAAGAAGAC
>LBZL01000009.1 GCA_000994705.1 Candidatus Nomurabacteria bacterium GW2011_GWB1_40_7
TAATTTTGTATTTTTGAATAGGAAATATATCGAAAAGATGCTATAATAGAGTTATGAAAAACTGGTCAATCAATACAAAAGAATTAAGTAAAAATAAGGATAAATTCGCTGTCTGGAAGCTGGAACAGCAAATTAATTTTGGCTTGGACAAGAGAAAAATTAAAGTAGCGGATCTCAAAAAGTATTGGGATATTCTTGACATCGATCCATTTAAAAGGAAATTTTTAGCACTTTTTATATAATTAATGTTTCATGCTTAAAAAATCCGTTTTATCTAAAAGCCAGAAAGATATTTTAGCGATAATAAGCAGGGACAAAACGATTTGTAGTAATTTTTATTTGACTGGTGGAACAGCCTTGGCTGAGTTTTATTTACATCACCGCCTGTCTGAGGATTTAGATTTTTTTTCAGAAAATGAATTTGAACCCCAAAATGTTTCGGTATTTCTAGAAGTGGAATTTCAGCAAAGTTTTAACCGGAATCTATTTTTTCTTGACTTAACGAACGGTGATAAAATAAAAACGGAATTCACCTATTTTCCTTTTGTTAGAATCGAACGAAAAGAAAAAATGGGGGACTTGTATATTGATAGTTTGTTGGACATTGCCGTGAACAAGGTTTTCACTATTTATCAGAAACCCAGATCTCGTGATTTTATTGATTTGTATTTTATTTTGAGAGAAGATAAGAATTTATCATTAGATGATTTAATTAAGAAAGCCCAGATAAAATTTGATAGTTATTTAGATCCGCTACAACTTGGCGCCCAATATATAAAGGCCAGAGAATTAAAGGATTTTCCTAAAATGCTTGTGAATATTGAAGATAAAATTTGGCAAGATTTTTTTATAAATGAAGCCAAGAAGCTTTCTAAACAAATAATCAAATAAATAGGGATTTTGTTTTGAAGGATTTGTAATTCAATGCCAAACAACTCCTTTTTGGTGTTCATTGTCATACCGATTACACTAACAGGAATTATGAGCTATACGACATTATTTGACTGATCTTTTTTGTGAGCTATTAGGTCTGCTTGCACCTTCTGGCTGATGGGGATTATAATTGTAATGAGCAATCTTATTTAATTTAATATGAAAAAGACTTCATCTCATTTTTTAAGAGTCGGATTAGCCATCACGTTTTTGTGGATTGGCGTTTTGATTTTCAAAAATCCAGAGGCTTGGGGCGGATACTTGCAGCCCTGGGCTACCGGACTACTGCCGATTCCGCTCGCGCAAGCGATGATTGGCACGGCCGTTTTGGATATTGCCATCGGAGCTTTTTTGTTGTTTGATTTTCTGCCGTGGCTCGCGGCATTTGTTGGCGTTATTCATCTTGTCATTGTGCTTATAGTAAGCGGGATTACGGATATTACCGTGCGGGATATCGGACTTTTGGTCGCAATGGTGGCATTGATGATCGATTCTTTGCCCCAAGAAATAATACGGCGGATAACTTTTCTGAAAACCGCGCAAGAAGCCAAGACCGGTCTTTAGAAAAAAATAATTATTAACTTTAATCTCTAATTATAATCAATATGAATAAAACCATAGTCACTATTATTATTCTCGCGATAGTGTTTGGGGGCGGATATTTTTTATTTAAAGGCAAACCAGCCAATAACGATGTTCCGGCTTCGACGAGTCAGGAAAATATTGTTACCTATGCTAACGGCGGTTTTTCGCCAAACTCTTTGATGGTCAAAAAAGGAGATATTGTCACCTTCAAAAATCAAAGTTCGCAATCAATGTGGGTTGCTTCCGCGATGCATCCCACTCATCTGACATATCCGACGGTTGGCGGGTGCATAGGTAGCACCTTTGACGCTTGCCAAGGAATTCAGCCAGGCGGTTCGTGGTCTTTTAAGTTTGATATTTCCGGAACTTGGAAATATCACAACCATTTGAGCCCAAGCGATACGGGCGTGATTGTCGTGGAATAAGAGTTTAATCGGCTAATGCCAAAGTAGCTCAGCTGGTAGAGCAACCCCTTCGTAAGGGGTAGGCCGTGAGTTCGATTCTCACCTTTGGCTCCGTGAAAGAGAAAAACGCGAATGAAATAGAGACCGAAATAGACAGACTTGAAGAGCTGATGCAAAGTCCGGATTTTTGGAATGACAAAAATAAAGCGCAAGCGGTGCGGAAAGAATTGGCAGAACTAAAAGCAAAGCTTGGCGGCGCCCAAAAATACGAAAAAGGCAACGCCATTGCCACAATCATTTCAGGGGCAGGCGGAGATGACGCGGAAGATTTTTCGGCAATGCTTTTGTCAATGTATATAAAGTACGCGAACAAAAAAGGCTGGGAAATTTCTTTTATTCACGAACACAAAAACGATCATGGCGGATATCGCAATGTTTCGTTTGAAATAAAAGGTAAGAATGTTTACGGAACACTTAAAAATGAATCTGGAGTGCATCGGCTCGTGCGCATTTCTCCTTTTAATGCAAAAAAGCTAAGACATACTTCTTTTTCTTTAGTGGAAGTTTTGCCGAAATTTTCCAAGCTTGAGGAGAAGAATATTATTATTCCGGAAGCTGATTTAAAAATAGAATATTCTCGTTCCGGGGGCCCTGGAGGTCAGAATGTAAACAAAAGAGAAACTGCTGTTCGGCTCGTACATATTCCTACTGGTATTGCAGTGCATGCTTCCGGTGAACGTTCCCAAGAACAAAACCGCGAGCAGGCGCTAGCTATTCTTCGGGCAAAAATTTTCAAAAAAGCCGAGGAAGAAAAGAAAAGTGTAGAGGAAACTATGAAAATAACCAAAAATACGGAAATAGAATGGGGAAACCAGATCCGTTCATACGTATTGCATCCATATAAAATGGTCAAAGACCATAGGACCGGTGTTGAAACAAGCAATACTGATGCTGTACTAAATGGTGATATAAATATTTTTATTGATCCCGTTAGAGATAGAGGCGCTGCGAGCTCTCGTGATCTCTAACGGGATTGAGGCGGAGAAGGATTTATGATAAGATAGAGGAGAAAATGATTTATTTTAATAATGTTTCAAAAATTTATAAAGATACAGTGGCGCTGGAAGATATCACTTTTGCGGTGGAAACGGGAGAATTCGTCTCTATTGTCGGGCATTCTGGCGCTGGGAAAACAACCCTCACAAAGATGATTTTAGCGGAAGAAGATCCTTCTAATGGGACGATTTTTTTTGAGTCAATTAATGTAAATAAAGTAAGAAGCAAGGATTTAACCCAATTGCGTCGTCGTATTGGGGTGGTATTTCAGGATTACAAATTGCTTTCCAATAAAACCGCTTATGAAAATATCGCTTTTGCCATGGAAGCTGTTGGCAAGACCGAGGAAGAGATAGCGAGCGATGTCCCTCACGTTTTGGAGCTTGTTGATTTAGCTCATAGATTTTCCCACTTTCCAAATCAGATGTCTGGCGGCGAACAACAGCGTCTCGCGATTGCCAGAGCGATTATCAACCAACCCGAGCTTATCATCGCCGACGAGCCGACGGGGAATTTGGACCCGGTCAATACGCATGAAATAGTCCAAATTTTAAAAAAAATAAATGATTTGGGCACGACGGTGATTTTGACAACGCATAACCGCGGAGTCATTGAATCCGTCAATAAAAGAGTAATTACGATGGAAAATGGGAAAATTATCAGAGACACCAAGCACAATAAGTAGTGTGCTATAATTGAATAGCTATGGCGATAACGGCGTTAAAAAGAATTATAAAAAATGGATTTTTGAACTTTAAAAGAAGCGGGCTTGTTTCTTGGGCGGCGGTTCTGGTGGTTACGATCACTCTTTCCGTTATCACTCTCATTATTCTCTTGCAGGCAGTTTTGTATTTTTCGCTTAATCAAATCAAAGACAAAGTGGACGTGACCATTTATTTCACTACCAACGCGCCCGAAGACAAGATTATGTCCCTAAAATCTTCTCTGGAAAAATTGCCGGAAATAGCGCAGGTTTCCTATACCAGTAGCGAAGAAGCGTTGAAACTTTTTCGCGAACGCCACAAAAATGATTATCCGACGATTCAAGCCTTAGATGAAATAGGCGAGAATCCGCTCGGCGCCTATCTTAATGTCAAAGCCAAAGAAGTTTCCCAATACGGGAGCATCGCGAATTTTATGAAATCCGACAATGTTCTAGCGCCAAGTTCAGTTTCCATTATAGATAAAGTGAATTACTATCAAAATAAATTAGTCATAAACCGATTAAATACCATAATCTCCGGCGCGCAAAAACTCGGTTTTCTCCTTACCCTGCTTTTGGTGATTATTTCTATCATTATTACTTTCAATACGATTCGCTTAACCATTTTTATATCCAAAGAAGAAATCGGCGTGATGCGTCTTGTCGGCGCTTCCAAGATGCACGTGCAGGGGCCCTTTATGATTGAGGGCGCAATTTATGGCATTATCGCGACAATAATTACCGCGCTTCTCTTTTTGCCGGCGACCGCGTGGCTCGGTCGCGAAATGACCGATTTTTTAGGAATCAATATGTATGATTACTATATTTCAAATTTCCTCCAAATTTTCGTAATCCTTTTGTTATCGGGCATAATTCTTGGCATTATCTCCAGTTTTCTGGCGGTTAGAAAATATTTAAATAAATAAAAATTAAAGAGGAATGTCTAAAAAAGAAACAAAATACATTTTCGTGGTGGGAGGCGTTATTTCCGGAGTGGGGAAAGGTGTTACCGTATCATCACTCGGGCTTATTTTGAAAAATCGCGGACTTAAGGTAACGGCGATAAAAATTGACCCGTATATCAATGTGGATGCCGGCACCATGAATCCCACCGAGCATGGAGAAGTTTTTGTGCTTTCTGACGGGGACGAAACAGATCAGGATATGGGCAATTATGAAAGATTCCTTGATTTGGATTTGACTCGCTTAAATTATATGACTACCGGGCGGGTGTATAAAACCGTTATTGAAAAAGAAAGAAATCTGGAATACGGAGGCAAATGCGTAGAAGTTGTTCCGCATATTCCATTTGAAGTGATTAGGCGCATTAAAAAAGCGGGAGAGGCCGCCAAGGCCAATGTTGTTATTATTGAAATAGGGGGGACGATTGGGGAATATCAAAATATCTTATTTTTAGAAGCGGCTCGAATGATGAAAATTGAAAATCCCGAAAATGTTGTTTTTGCAATGGTTTCTTACTTGCCTACACCCGGAAAGATCGGGGAAATGAAAACCAAACCGACCCAGCACGCCGTTCGAACCCTTAATGCTTCAGGCATTCAGCCGGATATGCTGATTGCTAGAGGCGAAGTCAGCCTGGATAAAAAAAGAAAAGAAAAACTTTCACTTTTCTGCAATATGCCGACCGACAGGGTGGTTTCCGCGCCAGATGTGGAGAACATTTACGATATTCCGCTTAATTTTGAAAAAGAAAAGCTGTCTGACAAACTTTGCAAGATTTTAGGTATTGTTTGTAAAAAACCGAATGTCCCATCTTGGAACGCTTGGAAAAAATTTGCGCGCCACGCGCATAACGGCAAAAAGGCGGTCAAAATAGCCATGATCGGAAAATACTTTGAAACAGGGGATTTTATTTTGTCCGATTCTTATTTGTCCGTCATTGAGGCGATAAAATATTCCAGTTATGCGCAAAATAAAAAACCGGTCTTGACCTGGTTAAACTCTGCCGATTTTGAAAAATCCCCAGCTAAGTTAAGGGAACTAAAAAAATATGACGGCATTGTTATCCCGGGGGGTTTTGGTTCACGCGGAGTGGAGGGGAAATTAAATGTTGTTAAATTCGCGCGGGAAAATAAAATTCCTTATTTTGGTCTTTGTTACGGCATGCAAATGATGGTAATAGAATACGCGCGAAATGTTTTAGGGCTGAAAGACGCAAATACTAGGGAGGTTAATCCGAGTTCTAAAAATATCGTGATTGACGTAATGGAATCGCAAAAAGAACATTTGAAAAATAATTTATATGGCGGGTCTATGCGTTTGGGCGCGTATAAAGCGATCTTGCGCGATGGCACGATTGCAAAAAACAGTTATCAAAAAAAGGAGATTACAGAAAGGCATCGCCATCGCTATGAAGTAAATCCGTCGTTTATCGGCGATCTGGAAGCCAAAGGCCTGGTTTTTTCCGGACGTTCGCCGGATGGGCATTTGATGGAAATAGCCGAACTGCCAAAAAGCAAACATCCGTTTTTCTTGGGAACCCAATTTCATCCGGAATTTTTAGCCCATCCGCTCGCCCCGCACCCGCTTTTTACCGCTTTTATTAAAGCTTGCGTTGGAAGAAGGAAATAAAAAATTATTTTTACTATTTTATGCTATTTCGTTTCCAATTCAGTAAATGTGATGTTTGTTGGAACAGCAAATTTTGATAAATCAGGAATCCAGGATTCACAATTATAATCTCCAATTTGCTCAGCGTTGAAACCATAAGAACTTGGGTTGTTTACGCTCGCGCTACCTGTGGCATTGGCATCCATTTTTATTTTAAAACCCGTATTAGGCAAAGCGGAAGTCCAACTATAGGTATAATCGTCGCGGACAATGATAGTTGAAGCTACGTCCATATTTTGTATCTTGGTGCTGTATTCTCCGCGGATCATGCCATCGTTTATATAAGTTATTCCTTTGGTTTCCGTATCGTTAACGTTTTGGCTAATCTCGCATTTATAAGCTCCCCCTTGTCTTAGAAATTCCGAAAAAGCCATTTTTCTGCCGGACGGCATTGCTGTTTGCTCTTGTTCCGTGTCCATTTCATCGTTCACGTCTTGAATATCGTTCGCGCTTTTATTTCCAAAGACAAAGTACCCGCCGACAACCAAAACTCCCACGACAACCAACGAAATTATTGTTGTTTTTGACATAATTTTTTTATGTTATTAATTAATTGCTAATAGAAGTATTATAGCACAATGCTTTTAAACACGGAAATGCTGATTTCTCTATTTGGCTGCGGGGCTTGGGATCGAACCAAGATTCACGCTTTCAGAGAGCGTTTGCCTACCGTTAGCAGACCCCGCAATTCTTTAAACTTAGCACATTTTTTCTGGAATTAGAAGCGCAGATCTGATATAATAAATTCGTAACTATTTTTGCAATTTCCTTATTTAAATCCTGTTTTGCCATAAATATGAAAGATTTTGTATCAGAAAAACAAGATGGAATCACTCCACTGAAAACCGAAGACAAAGCGGCTGAGCTTGATAGATTAAGGGAACAGGAAATCCGAGAACAAATGGTATTGGGCCCTAGTGGACAATTTTTGGCATGGAGACCCAAAATAACGAAAAAATTCAGAGACAGAATTATTGCAGGAACAAGCGCACTTGGCATACAAGGGATTGATACGGATACTTCTTTGAGAATTACCAGCGAAAAAAATAGATTCACCGACGAATATACTGCAGAGGATTTGGAGAAAACAGGAGAACAATTGAACAGATCTAGGCAGAAATTTCGCGCCGGCAGGGCGCTCGGGCGTTTGTTGCGCGCTCTTAGTTCACGGCGCATTTATACGGGCAATATAATAACAACAGCTTTAGTGCATGGTGGTAAAATCGTAAAGGTTGACAGCGATTATTTAAAAATGGATAAAGATGAATTGGCTCGGCGGGAAGCTGACGGGCTAGTAACCAATTTAACCGTGGATGAAGTTGTGCTAATGACTCCCAGCGCCGATTGTCCATCGGTGACTATGTTTGCTCCCGACGTGAATGCAATCGGATTGGCGCATTGTGGCTGGAAAGGATTAAGGGCGGGAATAGTTTCAAAACTGATAAAAACAATTTGCGACGAATACGGCGCAAACATTTCTGAACTGCAGGTTAGCGTGAGTCCTAGCGCCGGGGAGCTGGAATATGAAGTAAGCGAGGATGTTTATAACGAATTTGTGTCTCAAGATCCAAGTTTTGCGAAGGCTTTTACGGAAACAACTCTACAAGCGGAGGAAGGAAAGAAAAAATTTCTTTTTAACCTAAACAAAATAATTGAATTGGAAGTTTTGAAAGCAGGGATAAAGCCTGAAACCTTTGAATCCTCGCGATTAAGTTCTATCGGTTCAGAGTTTTTTGCTTCGCAACGCAGACAAGGGGATTCTAGAAGCACCAATGTTTCGCTCGCCGGGTTGTTAAAATAAAATCATTCAGCGCTGTTGAATTCGGGACCTAAAAATATTTTATGTGCGGGGTGGCCTTGATAATTTTAAAAGCTTCCTCAGCGGAATCTACAATGGTGAGAATAGAAAGGTCGTCTTTGTGAATTAAATGATGTTTTAGGGTCCAATATTCCTCCATCCACCTTATAAGCGGTGTCCAAAATTCTTTATCGACTAGAATAATGGGAACTTTTCGGGATATTTTTTTTGTTTGAATCAAAGTTGCCAGCTCAAGCGCTTCGTCCAATGTGCCGAATCCTCCGGGGAAATACACATACGCCTGCGCCGCATAAGCGAGCATTACTTTTCTGGAAAAGAAATAATGGAAGCCGATTCCTTTTTTAACCCAAGGGTTGATTCGCTGTTCATAAGGCAATTGGATATTAAGACCGATAGATTCTCCTCCCCCTTCATTCGCGCCACGGTTTGCCGCCTCCATTATCCCCGGACCTCCGCCTGTGATAACTCCATACCCATTTTTTGCCAGCATTAGGCCAAGCTCTCTCGCTTCTCCGTACCAATGGTCGTCTTCTTTGATCATGGCAGAGCCAAAGATGGTTACCGTCTGCATATTATTGAAATCCGCAAGAAACTGAAATCCATTGACGAATTCAGAAAAAATTCTAAGGGTTCTCCATTGAAAAGACTCCCGCCAATCTTCCAGACTTTCTTTGTATTCCGGCAAATCGCGAGCCGGAACGTTTATATTTTTGTTTGATGTAGTCATACCAAAATTATACCAATTAAAACTCAATATTCAAAGATGTTGCCGGTGAATCGTTGGCAAACTCGATTTTCTTTGTTACAATGAAACCATGGATAATGAAAAAAAGCAAAAAAGTGGCATACTAAATGTTATAATTATAAAACATGCGGCTCAAAACACTTCAAATAAACGGCTTTAAATCTTTTGCTCAAAAGACCGTTTTGGAGTTTGAAAATCCCATTGTCGCTATCGTTGGGCCAAACGGATCCGGGAAATCGAATATCGTAGAGGCGATTCGTTTTGTTTTGGGAGAGCAATCCATGAAATCAATGCGCGGGAAGGGAGGCTCCGACCTTGTTTTTAAGGGGTCAAAAAACTTGCCGAAAGGGTCGCGAGCTTCTGTTTCTATTTATTTTGATAATACGGATAAAGTTTTTAAGTTAACTAACGACGGGGGCGAAGATATAAATTTAAATTATGATGTCATTTCAATCTCGCGCGAAGTTTTCTCCGATGGTTTGAATAAATATATTTTAAATGGCTCCGAGGTCAGACTGAAGGATATCCATAATTTGCTGGCTTCGGTTAATGTCGGTTCCTCCGGGCATCATATTATTTCCCAGGGCGAAGCAGACAGGATTTTGAACGCCAACGCCAAAGAAAAAAAAGAAATGGTGGAAGACACGCTCGGGCTTAAAATTTATCAATATAAGATAAAAGAGTCCGAGAGAAAATTGGAGCGTACGAATGAAAACATGAAAGAAGTAGTTATGTTGCGCAGGGAAAATGCTCCACACCTCAACTTTTTAAAGAAACAGGTTGAAAAATTTGAAAAGACAAAAGAAATGCAAGTTGAGCTTCTTGCCCTTTATCGAGAATACTTAAAAAAAGAAAGCATTTATTTAGAAGAAGAGAAAAATAATTTGTTAACCGAGAGGCATAAACTTTCTAGCGAGTTAAAAAATGTTGCTGGTAAAATTTCTGTTACCGAAGAGGATAGTTCTACTAAAGGTAATAAGAAAATAGAAGAATTAAGAATTCTTGAGCAAAAGATAAACGCTATTCGCGGAGCAAAAAGCGAAATGGGGCGCAAGCTCGGCCGCATTGAAGGAATCTTGGAAGCAAGGGAAAATAAAGTAAAAATTTCCGGCAAGTGTCCTTTGTGCGGAAGTGAAATTAAAGAAGCCGGAGAAGAGCAGATAGAAGAAAGACATAATGAGGAAAAAGAATTAGCCGATTTAAAAAACTCCCAAGCAAATGTTCTTGCTGAAATACAAAAAATAGAAATAGAAGAAAAAGAAATTTCTCAAAATATCGAAAAATTAAAGCAAGAAATAAACAAAGAGATGGAAACTCTGCGAGATTTGGAACGGGAAAAGTTCGCTTTTAAGGTTAGACATCAGGAACTGTCTTCTGTCTTAGAACTTATGGCGATAAAAGAAGGGAATTTGAGAAGCAGGAAAGAAGCATTTGAAAATGAGATAAAAGAAGGCATGGCGCTTATAGGTCACGAGATTCTTTCATATAAGAATTTTGAGTTTGGAGAAGATAATGCAGTGTCTGCAGAAGAGCAGAAGAAAAAAATTGAGCGCCTAAAAATAAAATTGGAAGACGCGGGCATGGGTAATGGGGCGGAATTGATGAAAGAATTTAAAGAAGTTTCTGAGAGAGACCAGTTTTTGGCGAAGGAAATGGAAGATTTGGGAAAGAGCATAGAATCCCTGCAGAATCTCATAGCAGACTTGAAGAAAAAAATAGAAATAGAATTTAAGGAAGGAGTGAAAAAAATAAACGTAGAGTTTCAGGAATTCTTTTCGCTTATGTTTGGCGGCGGGCATGGCTCGCTCTCCATAATTGAAATTAAAAGGAGAAAATCTGCAGAAGCGGATGAAGAAAGCGAGGAGGCGGAGGAAATGAAAGACGACGAAGAAGTGGTTATTGAAAAGGGGATAGAAATAAATGTCTCCCTCCCGCATAAAAAAGTGAAAGAACTTCAGGCCTTGTCCGGAGGAGAAAGGTCGCTTACTTCCATCGCTCTTCTTTTCGCCATGTCGCAAGTCAATCCCCCGCCGTTTTTAGTGTTGGACGAGACGGATGCGGCACTGGATGAAGCCAATTCCCGTAAATACGGGGATATGCTAGAAAAACTCTCCAAACATTCACAACTCATCGTTGTCACCCACAATCGCGAGACGATGTCCCGCGCCGGCGTGCTTTACGGGGTAACCATAGGCGCAAACGAGGCCTCAAAGCTTCTCTCGGTAAAATTCGAAGAAGCTACGCAAATTGCGAAATAAATCTTATTGAAACCTTACTCTTTCTTCGTCTCCTTGAGTTATTTTTTCTAGTTGGAATACTGAATTTAGTTGCGTGGTGCTCTTTTTAGCAGTTATCGAACCATCTTTAAATAATTTTAATTCCAAAAGCATTCCTTGCATGGTTGGCTTGCTCCATGATTGGTCAAAAATGAAATTGCCGAGCGAGTAGGCGATGTAGCCGTTTTTATAAACCTCCGTGTCTTGTATTACATGCGGATGCGTGCCGATAACAATCTTTGCGCCATCGTCAATCGCTTTATGCGCGAGTTCTTCTTGTCTTGCATTGTGTTTTGTTTGATATTCTTCACCAAAGTGAAAAGCGACGATGAGGTAATCAACTTGTTTGGCTGCATTTTTTATAATGTTATCAAAATCAGAATCGCTGGCTAATAATACTCCAACTTTATCTATTCCCGCAGACATATAATTTGGTCCAACATCAGAAAATGCCAGATAGCCGATTTTCATACCATATTTTTCAAAGACCACTGGCGTTTCTGCCTCTACGCTGTTATTTCCACCCCCAGTATAAAGTATTTCATTTTCCTTCAGGCGAGCGAGGGTATCAATAAAAGCACTTCGTCCCCAGTCTGCGACGTGATTGTTTGCCAAAGACACGATGCTTACGCCTGCGCCCTTAAGCGTAGGAATTACAACTGGATCCATCCTAAACGAGTATAAATTTTTCTGATCAACTCCCCGGTCTGAAACAGGACCTTCCAGATTAGCAAAGAAAATATCTGAATTTCTTAATAATTCCAACAAATTGTCTGATTTTTCAAAAAGCTGAGAGTAATCATTATTGAAATTTTTTACCACTGAATTTTTTACTCCGCGATCAAGCATAATATCGCCGGCGAAAACCAGAGTCGCAAAATTTTGATCTCTAATATCCGGTATTCCGATTTTTTCTCGTACCCAATTAGTGCTTGCGTCAGCCACGCCTCCATAATATATATTTTTTTTTAAGTATTTTAAGATACTCTCCACATCTTTGCGACGATCGGGGCTTTGCAGTATCGTAACGGCGATAGGGCGAGAGCCGGATTCGCCGAGAGGCAGATTAAAAAGCGAAACGACTGTTTGCTTGGCCTCGTCCGTGTACCCGCTTTTTCCTCCCCCATAGCCGTCTTTGCCGAGAAATTGGCTGATATTTGACCAGCTGTGTTTTTTATTGGAATAGCTTCTTTTTGTTGTAATTTTAAATAAATCCGGATATTGTTGCGTTAAATATCCCGTTAATTTAAACAAGTCGGATACGGTTGACTGATTATTTGGAGAAAGCCCGCTTGGGTCTTCAAATGAAGTTGAGTCCATTTGCAATTTTGCCGCCTTTTGATTCATTTTTGCGATAAAACTGTTTCTGCCGAAATATAAACTGAGCGCTTCCGCCGCATCATTGCTTGATTCCAAAAGAAGGGGATACAAAAGGTCGGAGATTTTAATTTTTTCCCCCAATCTTAGATTGCCGTTTGCGCCGTGAGTCGCCAGAGCCGTTTTGCTTACCCGGGTTGTTTCCTCCGGGGCCGTTATCTCTTTGGCGACAAGCGCAGTCATCAATTTAGACAGGGAAGCAATTGGGAATTTTTGGTCCTGGTTTTTTGAGAGAATTACTTCGCCGGTGTTAATATCCCCAACCAAATACGCCTTGGCGGATATTTTGGGTCCTCCATTGGTATCTTTGTTTATGTAAAAATACTTAAATTGCTCCGCTTTATCGGGTTCTTCCGGGGCAAGTAGTTGTATTACGGAAGCTTCGTCGCCGGGCGATAGTATTTTTCCTTCAAGAAAAGAGAACGCGACATTGGTCAAGGATATTCCTATGATTACTGAAAAAACTCCCCATAAAATTTTTGTATTTAAAAATCTTTTCATACTAAAACGTAGTCAATAGTTTTTCTTTCTAAATCTACCGCCCTCACTTTTATTTTAACACGGTCACCGAATCGATACTTTTTCTTCTTTTTTTGCCCAACTAATTCTAGCTTTTTCTCATTGAGGATATAGAAATCGTCATTCATGTCTCGCATTCGTACGAGTCCCTCGCATTTTGTTTCTATTTCTTCCACATACATGCCCCATTCAGTTATTCCGCTTATTATTCCTTCAAAATTCTTACCCAAATGTCTAGACATATATTCAACCTGTTTATATTTAATAGAAGCGCGCTCCGCGTCCGAAGCTCTTTTTTCTTGTTCAGATGCGGCCAAGGCTATCTTCTCAAATTCAAGTAGTCTCTCTTTTTTAATTTTCCTTCCCTGAAGATAACCTGAAAGAAGTCGGTGCACTACAATGTCCGGATATCTTCTAATCGGGGAGGTAAAATGTGTATAATGCTCAAAAGCGAGCCCGTAATGTCCTATGTTTTTTGTAGAATAAATGGCTTTTGCCATGGATCTTACTATCGCTCTTTGCACGGTATCTTCTTCGTTTCTACCCGCCAGACTGGATAAGAGCTTGTTTATTTCATGAGTCGGGATTATTCCATTGCTTAATGAAATTTTGTGCCCCAAACTTCGCAGGAAAAATGCCAAATCCTCCATTTTTTCTTTGCTTGGCAAATCGTGTACACGATAAATAGAAACATTTTCATCATTTGTCTTCCTGCCTTTCTTGGGAGAAAGCACTTCGGCCACCTTTTTATTTGCCAAAAGCATAAATTCTTCGATCAACCTATTTGAATCGCCACGTTCTTTTTTTATTACTTTTATTGGTGTCCCTTTCTCGTCCAAAACAAACTTCACTTCTTCCTGGTCAAGCGAGATCGCACCTTGGGCGAACCTTTCTTTGGTCATTTTTTTTGCCAAATTGTTTAAAATGAAAAGTTCTTTGTGAAGCGCGCCGGATTTCTTGATTGAGTTCTCAGCTTCTTCGTAAGTAAATCTTTTTTTTGAATGGATCACGGTGCGTCCGAACCATTCGCTTTTTACCTTGGTATTTTTGTCCAAAATAAAAACAGCACTCATGGTAAGGCGATCCTTGTGGGGGACCAAACTGCACAAGTCGTTTGAAAGAATCTCTGGCAGCATTGGTATCGTTCTGTCTACAAGATAAACAGAAGTTCCGCGTTCTCGCGCTTCAACATCCAGAGCGCTGTCGACTTTGACATAATGCGATACATCGGCAATATGAATACCTATCTCAAAAAGCTTTTCTGGATTTGCCCCACCCCTTCGCCCCTCCCCATTAGTCACTAATGGGGAGGGGTTGGGGAGAGGTTCTGAATTTATTTCCCTAAAAGAAATTGCATCATCAAAATCTTTTGCGTCTGACGGGTCAATGGTAAAAGTTAAAATTTTTCTGAAATCTCGACGGCCGGCATAATCACTTTCTTTTATCCCATTTTGTTTTATTTTTCTAGCTTCTTCTTCAACTTTATTTGGGAGTTCAGCATTGAAACCTTTTTCCATGGCTATCGCGCGCATTTCAATGTCGTTGTCGCCGGGTTTTCCTAAAACTTTTATTATTTTCCCCTCTGGTGCCTTGCGAGGGTCGTTCCACAAAACTATTTCCGCAAAAACCTTCTGCCCGGTCTTAGCGTTATTTAAAAATTTCTCTGGTATCAAAATGTCGGTATACATTTTTGTATCGTCTGGTTTCAGAAAAAATACCTCACCCCCAGCCCCTCTCCTGTCAGGAGAGGGTGGCCGAAGGTCGGGTGAGGTTTCAAG
>LBZL01000010.1 GCA_000994705.1 Candidatus Nomurabacteria bacterium GW2011_GWB1_40_7
AACCCTCCCGACATTGTTGGCCCATATCTGTATTTTATACAAGCAAACAAAAGTTCAACTGGTGAAACCGTAAGCGATACATTTACGGTAACGGTGAATGATATAACTCCAGGGGCTATGTTCGGCACTCTAGTTGCCCCTAGTTGCGCAATTCCTTTGGGGGGCAGTAGTTGTAATACTAGTTTAACTTGGACCACCACAAACCCTGAAGGTACTTCTAAGGTTACTTCTAATACTCCTAGTGCTAATACCGAAGTTGGCAGTGGAAATTCTGGTTCTGGTGTCTCTGCCAATGTCCCCTACAGCTCTAGAACTTTCTTTTTGAATAATAATGGCAAATCACTTGTTCCAACCTCTGAATCTCCGAGTGGTTCTGGCGTTGTTGCCACCGCCTCTTGCGTTTTCGGTACTAGTTGGGATGGAAGCATAAATCAATGCAAGATAATTCCAACACCCGACTATTGGACGTGGGGTCCCTGCGGATTAGATTGTATTCAAACAGCTATTTGTAATGATGGCCCCGATGCAGACACTAACCTAAATTGCCTTGCATGTGTTGAGGTTTTTGGCATAACTTGTTCTAGGGGAATTCCACAGCAGGCTTGCACCGGCAATTCTTGCCCTGTTGGCGGTAACGGAGTCTGTGGCCCTGTTAACGAGACCTGTGTTGCAGGCGACCCCTCTGAAGGACTTCTAGATACCATCTTTCAATGGAATTGGACTTGCACATTAAGTGGAATCCCCACCCCGTGTTCAAAACCTAAACCCAAGCCAATCTTTATAGAAGATTAAAATTAGCCCGTGAAGATACCAAAAAATTCCCCACTAGGGGAATTTTTTGGTATAATATTCATTCGGTTAAAAATTAGATTTATGGTATAATACAACAATGACGATGAATACTATGCCTGATAGTTTTAAGTCTGTCTTGTGGTCATACGACTTTTCGTCTTGTGATCCTTGGAAGATGAAAAACACCATAATTAAAAATACCATTTCTTATGGCAATTTAGAACATTGGCGCTGGATAAAATCTTTCTACGGAGCTGAAAACGTAAAAAGGGCGCTCGACGATGTCTCTGGCACATCTATCAGATCTTCTGCGCGAAAATTAGCTGATTTAATGTTTTAAAAAAACGTATGTATTATGAGGCGTTAAACCAAAAAACAAGAAAAATCAAAGCTGTTTTTCCAAGAAAAATTAAAAGAATTTTTTAAAAAGTAAATGATAATCAACGAGGAACAGTTTAAAAAATCTATTTTAGACGGAGGACTTGTGTCGCGCTCCGACTTTGAAGAGGCGGTTAAAAAAGCGGAAGCGAACAAACAAAAACTTAGCGACGTTTTGCTTTCCGAGGGGAAAATATCGGAAACGGATTTGAAGCGGATGGAAGCTTTTGTTTTAGGCATACCTTTTATTGATTTAAGCAATCAAAAAATAGATTTTTCCACGCTTTCCCTGATTCCCGAGCCGGTTGCGCGCAATTATAACATCGTCGCTTATAAAAAAAGCGAAAAAGGATTGGAAGTGGCGATGCTGGATGCGGACGATCTGCCGGTAATTGACTTCATCAAAAAGCGTTCCGGACTTAAAATACTTCCCCGGCTAACCGACACCTCTTCAATTAAATCTGTTCTGGTGCAGTACAGGCAAAGCTTAACGGCGGAATTTCGAGATATTATCCAAAAAGAAGCCATTTCACTCGGCGCCTCCAAAGAGGAAGGTGAAAAACCAGACGAAAAATCCGAATCGGAGTTGAAAGAAATAGCGGAAGATTTGCCAGTGGTGAAAATTGTGGACTCTTTGATTTTTCACGCTATTCTGCAAAATGCGTCCGATATTCATATTGAGCCCGGAGAGCGCGAACTCACCGTGCGCTACCGGATAGACGGCATCTTGCATGACGCAATGACGTTGGAGAAGGGCGCTGGTTTAGGCATAACCGCCCGCATTAAAGTGTTGTCCAATCTAAAGCTGGATGAAAAAAGATTGCCTCAAGACGGTCGGTTCAAAATAGAACAGAATGGGGAAAAAATTTCTTTCCGGGTTTCCACTTTGCCGATTTACTTCGGAGAAAAAACCGTTATCAGGATTTTAAAAGAAAACACGCACGGATTTTCTTTGGAAACGCTCGGCTTTCACGGAGAAGGGCTGGAACGAATACATAATTCCTTAAAACAAAAAACGGGAATGATTCTCGCCACTGGTCCGACGGGAAGCGGAAAAACAACGACCCTTTACACTATGCTTGATATCTTAAACAGGCCGGAGGTCAATATTTCCACCGTGGAAGATCCGATTGAATATCAAATGCCAAGGGTCAATCAAACTCAGGTCAAGCCCGAGATCGGCCTATCTTTTGCCAACGGACTTCGCTCCCTGCTCCGTCAGGACCCGGACATAGTGATGGTAGGGGAAATTCGCGACGGGGAGACCGCCGGACTGGCCGTCAATGCTTCGCTGACGGGCCATCTGGTTCTTTCCACCATTCACACCAATTCAGCCTCGGGCGCGATACCCAGACTTATTGATATGGGCGTTGAGCCTTTTTTAATAGTCGCCACCGTTAAAACGATCACTTCGCAAAGACTGGTACGCCGGCTTACTCCCCACAAAGAGAGATATTTTTTATCGTCCGCTGAAATAAAAAATTTGGCGAAAATAGTCGATATGGACAGAGTGCTCAACTTTTTACAAGAGGAAAAAATTATAGGGACAAACGATACTTGGGATAAAATTCCTTTTTACAAAGCGGCGCCAAGCGCTGAATTTGAAGACGGGTATAAAGACCGCATCGGCATTCATGAAGTATTGGCGGTGACTCAGACAATTAGAGGAATGATTCTAAAAGGCAGTTCTCAGGATGAAATAGAAAAACAAGCCAAGAGCGAAGGCATGATGACGATGATTGAAGACGGAGTTTTTCAGGCGGTGCTCGGCATAACTTCATTGGAAGAAGTGTTTAGGGTTGTTTCCGAGTAGTCCAAAATTTATAAAATTTTTGCGCCTTCGCCCTCGAAGGCAAGAGGACAGGGAACCCACGACGCTTTAAATTTTATAAATTTTGGGCTACAATAACATAAGCAAAATGCTTTTTTCATACAGCGCAAAATCAAAAACAGGAGAAATTATCGAAGACACACTGGAAGCGCCGGATCGTTTTTCTCTTGCCCGGGAGATCAGGTCTCGCGGTTCCACCCCGTTGTCCATCAGAGAAAAAAAAGAACTTTTCTTGAATAAATTCCTGGTTCGCGCCTATTTTTTTTCAAAAGTAAGCGTTGGCGAGCTGATTATTTTTACGAGAAATTTGAGCGGAATGCTTCGGGCCGGTCTTTCGCTTTATCGGGCGCTGTCGGTTTTGCAAAAACAAACCAAAAATTCCAAACTTGACAAGATTCTGTCGTCTCTCTCGGCGGATATAAATTCCGGAGAAACCTTTTCTTTCGCGCTGGCGAAATTTCCCGATACTTTCTCAGCGCTTTTTATCTCTATAGTTCGCGCCGGCGAAGAATCCGGGAATCTTGCCGGCGCCTTGTCCGATATTGGTCTAAATTTGGAAAAAGCGCATTCTTTAACAAAAAAAATCCGTGGAGCGCTTATTTATCCGGGCATCATACTATCGGCGATGATTGTTATCGGTGTTTTGATGTTTGCTTTTGTGGTGCCGACTTTGGCAGGCACTTTTAAGGAACTCGGCGTGGCACTGCCTCTTTCCACCCGCATCCTTATTTTTCTCGGTAACTTTTTCTCCGATAATTTGGTATTGACCTTTGCCGCCATCGTCGGTGTGGCTTTCGGCGCTTTTTCTCTCTTTCGGGCGAAGTTCATGGCGCCATACATTGATTTTGTTGTCGTTCGAATTCCCATTATCGGCAACTTGGCAAAAGAACTGAATACCGCCCGCACCGCCCGCACGATTTCCTCCCTTTTGCTTTCCGGAGCTTCTTTGTCGCGAGCGCTCCAAATAACCGAAGACGTGGTGCAAAATACTTACTACAAAAAAGTTTTAAGCGAAGCGAGAGTGGCGATAGAAAAAGGCGCTCCGTTTTCCCAAGTTTTTGAAGCAAACGCCAAACTTTATCCCATAATGATGTCGGAAATGATTCAAGTCGGAGAAGAAACCGGCAAATTATCGGATATGCTTCTTCAAATCGCTTTATTTTATGAAGAGGAAATTGAAAATAAGACGAAAAATCTTTCCGTTGTTATTGAGCCGCTATTGATGGCCGTCATAGGAGCGGGAGTCGGTTTCTTCGCCATTTCCATGATTTCGCCGTTATACTCAATTTTAGAGAGCATAAATTAGAAAAATGATATAATCAAAATAAAAATATATGCCAATAGTAAAATCAAACGACGACGACCAGAATAAAAAGAAATTGGCCGAAGAAGCCAAAAGGGACAAGGAAATTTTTGAAGCTAAACAAAAAGCGCAGGAAAAAAACAGACTCCAGTTGGAATTGGGTAACCTTAAAAACGATCTGGAAAAATTCAAGAGGGAGCTTCAATGGGAAGAAACAAGACTGCGAAGCTTGAAAGGAGAGGAAGAAGCCACCAAGGCGAAAATTGTCGGTGAACAGTTAAGCCAACAACAGAAAGGGGAAGAAATAAAAAAACTGAAAGCCCGATTGGATAAATCGGATGCCGACCTTAAAAAAACAATAGCTGATTTGGCTGTCCTGGAAAGGCAACTGGAGAGTTCCTCCGCCGGAAAAAAGAGATTGGCGGACGAGGCGAGCGGTTTAAAAGCCAAAGAAACAAAACTGAAAGATGAAAAAAGAGACGAAGAAACCGTCAAAAGAGAAATAGTCAAGAAAAAAGCGGAAAAAGACAGATTGGAGGGGGAAATAAGCGAAATGAAAGCCCAATTAGATAAATTAAATTCTGACCTTAAAAAAACAATAGCTGATTTGGCTGTCCTGGAAAGGCAATTGGAGAGTTCTTCTGCTGAAGAAAAAATTCTGGCGGGCGAAGCGAATAAATTGAAAACTGAAGAGGCAAAATTAGAAAACCTGAAGGGAGAGGAAGAAATTGCCAAAAGAGAAATAGCCAAGAAAAAAGCGGAAAAAGACAGATTGGAGGGGGAAATAAATTTGGTAAAGACCCAATTGGCCCAGCTGGATTCTGTTATCGGAAGACCGCAATCTCATTTATCCGCCAGGGAAGGACAACTGGAGTTTGGAGAAAAAGAGCTAGTCCAAAAAATAAATGAATTGAAGGCAAAAATTGACACGATAACAAAGAAAATAAATGAACTGACATTGAAAGTTAACCAGATAAGATAATTAAAAAAATGAGTTTTTTTTATAAAAAAGGAATGACGGTCATAGAGATATTGGTTGTGGTCGTTGTGCTGGGCATTATATTTTTAATTGTCATTCCTCAGTTTTCAAAAATGAGAGAAAATCAAGCGCTTAAAAATGCGGTGGGCGAGATAATTTCGAGCTTAAATAAAGCGCAATCGCAAACACTGGCTTCCGTAGATTCTTCTTCCTACGGAGTGCATTTCCAGCCGGATAAAGTTATAATTTTTAAAGGTGCGATTTTTTCGGTTGGCGACGCGAACAATGAAACGATTGACATAATCTTGCCCGCCATAATTTTGACTTCCGGGAATGTTTATTTTAACCGCTTAACCGGCAGTTCCGCGGGGATTAATTCCATTTCTGTCGGTATTCCCGACGGTCCGCAAAAAACTATCAGTATTTCTGCTACGGGCGTGGCGAGCGTAAATTAAATCAAATGAAAAAAATAGCTAAAAACGGAGGGTTTATGGCAGTGGAAGCATTGGTAGCTGTTTCAATTATTACCGTTTCTATTTTGGCGGCGATGGCCGTTACCCAAAAATCCGTTTATGTTTCTCGCCAGGCCCTGCACGCGACCCAAGTGGCGTTTTTGCTGGAAGAAGGGGCGGAAAATGCGCGGATTGCACGAGATGATGCGTGGAGCAATGTGGCTGTTCTGGATACTTCGGAGCAGATAGGCATTTTTTCCAGGACAATTGTCGCTTCAAGCGCCAAGCGTGATAATACCACTGAAGATATTTCAAGCGCGGGTACGGATGATGCGGGAACAAAATTAATAACAGTAACAGTGTCCTGGCTGGAGGGAGGCGCAACCATAACCAAAACGCTGCAATTTTACATAATGGATATTTTTTCATGACTAAAATTTTTAGTAAAAAGAAAAATGGCTATGCTGTTTTAGAACTTCTTTTTTACATCGCCTTTTTTGTAGCGCTTTCCCTGATAGTGATTGACGCAATGGTTACGATGGCCGGATCTTTCAGAGAAACCGCTATACAAGCAGAGCTTGCGCAAAGCGGATCTATCTTGGAAAGAATAGGAAGGGAAATCAGGACATCCCATGATATCAGTTCAGTAAGCGCGGCTGATTTAACGCTCAGCGCCAAAGATGCCGATGGCGCGGACAAAACGGTGAGGTTTTTGCTTTCCGGCTCAGACGCGCAACTTTTGGAAAATGGCGTTCTTGTTGGAAATTTAAATACGCCGAATATTTCCGTGATGACTCTGTCGTTCGCTCCGATAACCACAGCCAAGGGAAAAGCGGTTAAAATATTATTGACAGTCAAATCAAATAACGATGCGTCCAATAGAATCGTTGATTTTTATGATACGGTTGTTTTAAGAGGCAGTTATTAATCAATTCATAAAGTGAAAAGTTATAAAGTAAAAATGAAAAAACAAATAAAAAGAAAAATCAACAACCAGTCCGGCGCGGCAATGCTTATCTCGGTAATTTTTTTTCTTTTTATTTCCCTGGCCATAATTTCCGGGCTTGTTTCGCCGACCCTGCGCGGATTTAGAATATCCAATGATTTGATAAAGTCCCGCCAAAGCTTGTTTTTATCCGAATCAGCGGCGGAAGACGCGTACTTTCGCCTTAAAACCGCTAAAGCCGTAGATCCCGCGGAGACCATCACTCTGGGAGGCAATTCAGCTACGGTTACGATAACTGATTCCGGCTACAATGAAAAAACTATTTCTTCTTTGGGCGATGTTGATTCCCGCCAAAGAAGAAATGAGCTTGTCTTAAGCGCCGGCGCGACAGGAGTTTCTTTCGGTTATGGCGTCCAGTCCGGCACGGGAGGATTTGTTATCGGGAATGCGATAGTGTACGGCAATGTTTATTCAAACGGCAATATTACCGGTGCCAACGGCGCTACTATTACCGGGTCCGCCTTTGCGGCCGGGACTTCAGGAGTTATTGACAACATAGATGTCGGGCAGGAGGGCGTTGGAGATATAAGAGCTCATACCGTTGCCAACTCCACTGTTGCCGGCAATCTTTACTGTCAAACCGGAACGAACAACAATAAACTTTGTAACACATCAGAAGCCGACCCGGACGTAATTGACATGCCCATTACCCAAGCAATGATTGATGAGTGGAAGCTTCACGCTGAAGAAGGGGGAACCATTGCCGGCAATTTGACTGTTTCATCCCCGACAACTTTAGGGCCTAAAAAAATTACCGGCAATTTAGTTATCAACGCCGACCTTACCGTTACCGGCACTATTTATGTGGCAGGGAACATAACCACTAACAATGGTGCTCGAGTCTCTTTAAGCAGTTCTTACGGCTCTACGGGCGGGATTATTGTTTCGGACGGACGGGTAATTTTATCCAACAATGTTGAATTTTTTGGTTCCGGAAGTTCGGATAGCTATTTTTTGCTTACAACCACCAGTCCGTGCCCCGTGGGGTGTTCAGGCTTAAACGCCATAGAGATTTTGAATAACGTTGGCGCCATAATCATAAATGCTCAAAATGGCACGGTACATCTCAACAACAACGTTGAATTAAACGAAGTGGTGGGAGATAGCATCATTATAGACAACAGCGCGGAAGTTCATTATCTTTCAGGTTTGGCGAATCCCGATTTTTCTTCCGGACCGACTGGCGGGTGGAGCATTAAAAGCTGGAAAGAGATTGAATAAAAATAAATATATGAAGAAAAATATCATCATTGGCAATTGGAAAATGAACCCGCTTACGCTGAAAGAAGCGGAAAAGCTGTTTTCCGGCGTGGCCAAGGGAATTTCCGGCATCCAAAAAACGGAAATTGTAATTTGTCCGCCGTTTCTGTATTTGGAAAAGCTGAAAAAACTTTCCAAAAAGATAAATTTGGGCGCGCAGGACGCTTTTTGGGGGGAGACAGGCGCTTTTACCGGAGAAGTGTCGGGAGAAATGCTTTATGAAATAGGGGCAAGATATGTGATACTGGGTCACTCGGAGAGGCGAGCGACGGGGGAAAGCAACAGCGATATAAATAAAAAAATAAAATCATCTCTTGTGGCGGGGCTTCGGCCGATATTGTGTGTAGGGGAAAGCGTTCGTGATGAAAGCCATGGGTATTTTAATTTAGTCAAAATGCAATTAGAAGAATGTTTGGCTGGAATTCAACGAGGTTCAGTTTCCAAAATAATAATCGCCTATGAGCCAGTTTGGGCGATTTCCAGTACTCCGAATCGTCAGGATGCATCCGCAGATGATTCCAGAGAAATGAGCATTTTTATCCGTAAAATACTTTCGGACAAATTTGGCAAAGAATCGTCTCGTACTAGAATTCTCTACGGTGGCTCGGTGAACGAAAAGGACGCATCTGAGTTTTTGGAAAATGGAGGAGTGGAAGGTTTACTTGTCGGGCGCGCTTCTTTGGATGCAAAAAAGTTTGGAGAAATCGTAAAAATATGCGAAGTATTAAGCAAATAAAAAATCTAAAAGGAAAAACAGCACTTTTGCGGGTGGATTTCAACGTGCCGATTAAAAACGAAAAAGTGATGGATGATTTTAAAATTATCAAAGCACTGCCCACGATTAATTTTTTACTTAAAAGAGGCGCGAAAATAATTTTAATAACGCATCTTGGGAAAGACGGGACAAAGAATATTGTCCCAGTTATAAAAAAATTTTTTGCCCTTTCAAAAATATCCAAAAGCAAAGTTACCTTTTTTGAAAATATAAGAAAATTCCGCGGAGAAATGAAAAATGATCAAATTTTTGCAAAAAGACTGGCTAGTTTGGGGGATATTTATGTGAATGACGCTTTTTCAGTTTCCCACAGAAAACATGCTTCAATAGTTTCTCTTCCCAAATACCTTCCGAATTTTGCCGGTTTTCAACTCGAGAAGGAAGTAAAAAATTTGTCTCATGTTTTCAACAAGCCCAAACACCCATTTCTATTTATTTTGGGTGGAGCTAAATTTGAAACGAAAATGCCGCTTATTAAAAAATATTTGAAGTTGGCGGACCATGTTTTTGTCGGCGGGGCATTGGCTAATGACTTTTTAAAGGCTAAAGGGTATGATGTTGGAAAATCTCTTGTCAGCGATACGAATTATGGAATCAAAGAATTATTAAAAAATAAAAAATTAATCCTGCCGACTGATTTTGTGGAAAAGAATAGGGTTATTTTAGATATAGGTGAAGAGTCGACAAAAAACTTGGCCCTTTTAATAAAAAAAGCCAAACTTATTCTGTGGAATGGGCCGCTCGGCAAATATAAAGACGGAGGTGCCGAAGCCACGAAAAAAGTATTGAAATTAGTGGCCGACGCAAAAGCGGAAAGCATTATCGGCGGAGGAGATACTGTTGCATTAATTTCAAAAATGAAAATGGAGAAGAAATTTTCTTTTGTTTCTACCGGTGGCGGTGCCACACTGGATTTTTTAGCAAACGGAACGCTCCCCGGTCTCAAAGTCCTACGATGATTTTTTGGGCAGCTTCAGTTGATTGTTTATCTTTGTATTTTTTTGTCGGGAATTGGGGTAAATTATCTTTGAAATATCTTGGGATTAGATGGATATGAAAATGCGGAACATCTTTACCAACGATGGAAAGTTGCACATAATCGCAACCGATTCCTTTTTTGATAGCCAGCATCAATCTTTTAGATAATTTAAAAATATCCGAGATTGTTTCATCGTCCGCTTCTTGCATCCAGACAACATGTTTTTTGGGAATTATAAGCAAATGCCCATCTGAAACTGGTTGAATGTCCAAAAAAGTTAAAAAGTTATTATCTTCATAAATTTTTTCACAAGGGATTTCTTCTTTTGCAATTTTACAAAAAATGCATTCCTGTTCCATGCTATAATTCTAACATATATGCAGAAATATGGAGAATTTTTGAGGCAACTTTTAGAAAAAAGAAGCATTGTTGACCCGGCGCAAGCCGAGATTTTTTTGAACCCGGATTACGAGCGCGACCTTCACGACCCTTTTTTGATGCGAGATATGGAAAAGGTTTGTGTAAGGATATTCGAAGCCGTAGAGGCAAAAGAAAAAATAGTTATTTATGCTGATTATGATTGCGACGGTATTCCGGGAGCGGTAATTTTGAATGATTTATTTAAATTATTGAAGTATAAAAATTACGAAGTTTACATCCCACAAAGAAATTCTGAGGGATATGGATTAAATCTCGAGGCCATAGAGCAATTTGCAAAGTCTGGAGTGAAACTGTTAATTACCGTCGATCTTGGTATTACGGCCGTAACAGAAGTGGCGCAGGCAGAAGTGAATGGTATAGATGTGATAATTACTGATCATCATTTATCGCAGGAAACATTGCCTCGAGCGTATGCAATTTTGAATCCAAAAGTAGACGACTACGCTGAGAAAATGTTGTGTGGGGCCGGAGTTGTTTTTAAATTGGCGCAAGGTTTTATAAAAAAATACGGCGAATACTTTAAAATTAAAAAAGGCGTGGAAAAATGGATGCTGGACATGGCCGGACTGGCAACACTTTCCGACATGGTGCCACTTACGGGGGAGAATAGAGCGATGGTGTATTTCGGAATGAAGGTGTTAAAAAAATCTCCTCGTCCAGGCCTGCAAAAACTTCTCGCCAAAATGAATATTGAACAGCGATATTTGTCCGAAGATGATATTGGTTTTATGGTGACGCCACGATTAAACGCCGCTTCTCGCATGGATGATCCAATGCGTGCCTATGAACTCCTTGCCACAGACGACGAGAGAGAGGCGGGCACTCTAGCAAATCATTTGTCAAAAATAAACGATGAAAGAAAAACTATTGTGACGAGTATTATGCGCGAGGCGAATAAGAAACTGGGGACTTATGAGCACAAGGAAGTGATGGTCATCGGCAATCCAAAATGGAAGGTGGGAGTTTTGGGGCTGGTGGCTGGGAAAATATCGGACGAGCACCAAAAACCCGTTTTCGTCTGGGGGAGAGACGAGAACGATTGCATCAAGGGTTCCTGTCGTAGTGATGGGTCGGTCTCCATTGTGGAACTTATGACTGAAACTAGTGAGTCCTTTATTGATTTTGGCGGGCATGAATTGGCTGGAGGGTTTACAGTGCACAATGAGAAAATTCATTTTCTTGAAGAAGCATTGTCTCTTTCTTTTCATAAAGTGAAAAGAGATTCCGCAATAAACCAAGAGGAAAAAAAATATGATATAAAAACGACTCTAGATAATGTAAATATGAAAAACTGGAAGGAAATAGAGAAAATGTCGCCTTTCGGGTTGAGAAATCCGAAACCGGTTTTCTTTTTTGAAAACGTAAAAATAGAAAAAATAAAAAAGTTCGGTAAAAATGGATCCGGAGAACATTTGGAAATTACTTTTTCTGACATGTCCGGCAAAGCCAAAGCAATTTCCTTTTTTTCTGGGATAGATTCTTTTAAAAATACTTTGTCTGAGGGGCTTGGCGTCAACCTGCTCGCCACCTTTGATTTGTCTAGGTTTAGAGGCAGAGAAGAGCTACGGATTCGGATAGTTGATATAATATAAAAAAATGAAAGAAGAGATTATTAAAATTTATACTGACGGAGCGGCGAAAGGAAATCCGGGACCGGCTGGCTGGGGAGCAATTTTTTTTGTAGGAAAAAAAGTTTTTGAAATTGGTGGAAGGGAGAAGCATGCTACTAATAATCAAATGGAATTAACCGCGCCGATAGAAGCGCTTAAATATGTCAAAACACATTTACGCCATGGCGTAAATGTGGAAATAGTTTCCGATTCAAAATATGCTATTTTAGGAATTACCGAGTGGATTTTTAATTGGCAGAAAAATAATTGGCGCAACGCCGCGAAAAAACCGGTTTTGAACCGTGAACTTTGGGAGGAACTATATAAGCTCACCGAAGAATTAAAACCGAAATGGATTTATGTGAAGGGGCACAGTGGACACAAACATAATGACCGCGCAGATGAAATTGCTACAAGTTTTGCAGATAACCTGTCAGTAAAACTTAAAAAATAATTATGTTTTAAATGCAAAATAGGGTTTTTTATACAATTTGTTTTGGTTTTTTGTTTGGAGTGTTACTACGCTCTTTTGTTTTTGTGAATATATATATTGCTGTTTTGTTCGGCGTGATGGCTGTTGCTTTGTTGTTGTTTTTTGCTTTAATTTCCCTCGGCCATAGACCTACGGGCGAGGCCAAAAATAATTGGGGGATTTTAATTTCGATTTTTATTTTAGCATTTTCTTTTGGAATTTTTAGATTTCATTTAGTAGATGTGCCGGCGCCGGATATTTTTGAGTCGCAAGTTGGGCAAAAAGTTTCTTTTTCCGGAGAAATAATTGATGAACCGAGTATTAAAGAAAACAATCAGCAATTAACTGTAGAAACAGAAGAAGGAAAAAACACAACAAAAATTTTATTATCTACTGGTTTAGGTGAAGATTATAAATACGGAGATGAAATAAATTTTTCCGGAAAATTGAAAAAACCGGAGAATTTTATTACTGGCCAAGGAAAGGAGTTTGATTACATAAATTATCTGCGCAAGGATGGAATTTTATACGTAATGGGTTATCCAAAGATAGAAATTATTTCACGGGGAAACGGCAACATCGTTCAAAATGCCCTATTTTTCATTAAAGAAAAGTTTTTAGAAAAAATGAATTTTGTGATAAATACTCCAGAAAATTTACTGATGGGCGGTCTTATCTTGGGAGAAAAATCCGCCTTTGATGAATCTATGCGACAGAGTTTCGTAAATACCGGCACGATACATATCGTGGCGCTCTCCGGGTACAACGTGACGATAGTCGCCGAATGGATTATGAAATTGTTTGCTCAAGTACCCTATATGCCGAAAAACTTTGGCATTGGAACGGGCATTCTGGCGATCTTTTTATTTATCATCATGACTGGCGGAAGTTCTACGGCTATCCGTGCGGGCATAATGGCAACTTTAGTTCTCATCGCTCGGGCGACGGGGAGAAATTACGATGTCACGCGAGCGCTTATCTTGGCGGGAGTATTGATGATAATTCTCAATCCTTTTTTGCTAGTCTTTAATCTATGACTAAAACTAGCAATTCTATTATATATTTCGTAGAATGGATATTATGAAATTTGTAGATAAAACTATAAGCATAGAAGAGTTAAAAGATCTATCTCAAAGAATGTTTGGCGGATTAGTAAAGGTGGTTGTTGATATTAAAAAAGAAACAATGGTAATAGATTCCGCAATGCATGCAGATGAAGAAAAGATTCTTTTAGACAGAGGTTCACACCAGGACGATCTATGGGGAATTAATCTTTACCCTGAACTTACCGGAGACGACTTCATTGAATTTGACTCGATGATAAATCTTAGACCTCGACTAAATAATTTTTCAAGAGGTATTGAAGACGAAAAAATAAGAGATAAGATTATTGAAATAGTTAATAGACTAATTATAAGATGAGCAACATATTTCACACTAAACTTGCTTCACGCTGGAACAATTTTTCCATTTTGGAACAAATGTCAAATGTGGGAGCCGAGGTTGGGAGAACTATATCATGGACTAAAAAAGGAAATGAACAAATGGCCAAAAATGCACTCTATCGTGCCCTAGAACTAATCGATTTTACAATTGAGGACCCAAAAAATAAAAACTCACTAAAAGAAATCTTAAGAATGAGAGAACTAATAGTTGATTATTTTGTTGGAGACAATATCTATAAATCAAACGATGATGATTGGAATAAATATTTTTACTACTTTAACTTTGCTGCAAGAAATATCTAATATAGTTAGAAAAGGCTAAAAAGTTTTGGGTAGACTACCGAATGATGTTCGAACTTATTATAGCACCCTACCGCCTCAAGATTTAGTATTCTTTCAAACCGCTTTTGCAAGTTTGTAAAATTTTATATTTCCAAGATTGAATAAGATCCATCAGGCTCAACGTATAGAAATTGATTATCCGTTA
>LBZL01000011.1 GCA_000994705.1 Candidatus Nomurabacteria bacterium GW2011_GWB1_40_7
TAAATATCTCTGTTTTTGTTTTCATGGTCATACGACCACGGTAACCTATTTATGAGCTATCCACTCCTTTCTTGGTAACCTTTTTAATGAGCTAGAACGCGGGCTTGCGCTTTAGATTTTATAATAGTATATTATTGCCATAGTCCTGTTGGGCTATTTTATTTGCTTATGCCGACAATCAACCAATTAATTAAGAAAAAAAGAGTTAAAGTCCACTCCAAGCACAAGACAGTGGCATTGGCTCGTGGTTTTAATGTCCTAAAAAACAGACCGGTATTTTTTCCTGCGCCATTCAAACGAGGTGTTTGCACGAAAGTTTCCACCACTACTCCTAAAAAACCAAACTCTGCTCTTCGAAAAATAGCGAGAGTTCGTTTGACGAACGGCATGGAAGTGACCGCTTATATTCCAGGGGAGGGACATAACTTACAAGAACACTCCGTGGTCATGCTTCGTGGAGGACGCGTGAAAGATTTGATTGGAGTGCGATATCATATCGTGCGCGGAGTTTTGGATACTCAAGGGGTTGAGAAGCGCCGACAAGGTAGATCGCTTTATGGAAATAAAAAGCCGAGAGAGGCTAAAGCTAAAAGTTAGAAACTATAACCTAGAACCTAATTTATATGCGACGCAAAGTAAAAAACAGAAATATAGTAGAACCAGATTTTGTATACAACTCTCAAAAACTGGAGAAGTTTATTAACTACATTATGTGGAATGGAAAAAAGGAAACCGCCAGAAAAGTTATGTATTCCGCTTTTGACGTAATCAAAGAAAAAACCGGCAATTCAAACCCGTTAGAAATTTTTGATTTGGCTTTAAGAAACGCCGGTCCGATGACCGAAGTGCGCTCAAAAAGAATCGGAGGCGCAAACTATCAGGTGCCTATTGAAGTTCGAGCAGAAAGAAGACTAGCTCTGGCTATGCGCTGGATTCGGGATGCGGCTCGCGGAGGCAAAGGACGTCCAATGCATTTGAAACTCGCCGATGAACTTATCTCTGCTTCTAAAAACGAAGGGGCAGCTATTAAAAAGAAAGAAGATACACACAAGATGGCAGAGGCCAACAAAGCTTTTGCCCACTTCGCTTGGTAGGGGATTTTGTTTCTTTATTGACTTTTAATGTTGATGGGTATATGATATTATCATATTAGATTATCATATAATTTATAAAAACATGACTACATTATCAATCCCTATTTCAGGGGATTTAGAAAAATTTATAGAGAGAATGGTCAGGGATGGAAAAGGCGCAAACAAAGCCGATGTGGTTCGACGCGCCTTGAGGGAATATAAGGAAAATGAAGTTGTGGAAACTATTCTTCAGGCCCAAAGAGAAATTACTCTGGGTAAAGGTCTAAAGGGGGACCTTCGTCAGCTTATGAGAAAAATAAAATAAAATGATAAAGCTTATTTATGCTCCGGTTTTTGTAAAACAATTAAAAAAATTAGAGCTAGCCCTGCAAGATGATGTTTTAGAGAAAATAGAATTGTTTAAAGATAAAAAAAATCATAAAATTTTGAAAGTGCATAAATTACATGGAAAATTTACCGATTGTTTTAGTTTTTCTGTGAATTACAATACGAGGATTGTTTTTGAACATTTAACAAGCGATGAAGTTGCTTTATTATTTGTTGGGGGACACGATATCTACAACTAATTTTTATTTATTCAAACACATATACGCCATGGCGTATATCAAAAATCCCAGAAATGGGGTTTTTGTCTGTGCATAACTGTACATGCGCTTGCTTTTTACAAGCGTTTGGTATATAATACCCACATAACTATGGAAGAGACCCTTGTGCAGATACGTCTGCATTGGGGGCTTTTTCTTTTTATCTTCTTTTTGAAAATTTATGATAATGGTCGTTTAAGAAAGTAATTTCAGTATTTTTATTCTTTAATAAAATAGAGCATTTGTTTTCATCCGGCGAAATGATGCAATTTAATGATTTGTTGTTTTCCAAAAATTCAACTACACAACCAAAATCTCCATCGCCCGTTATTAAAATGCAAGAAGTAAAAGCTTTGATGTAAAAATCTGACACGGTCTTCAATACGAGTTCGGCATCGCAATTACCCTTGACCGTCCCACTAACGGAAACAGTTTGTTTAAAAATTAAAATAAAACTGCATTCCTGCAGATATTCATAAAACTTAACTCTGTCTGGGACAAGCCCAATAAACAAATATATATTTTGTGGATTATATTTCTGACGTAACCAGCCCCTAAATTTTTTGTAATCAATTTCAAATCCAAGTTCTTTGGCTCCCCGATATAAGTTATTGCCGTCAATATAGATATTGATTTTATCCATATAAAACATATTAACATAAAAATCGGGGTTTTCCCTTGCTTGACTTTCTGCGGGGGGGGGTACACTTAAGAGATTATTATTTAAAAAATATAAAAATATATGCAAGAAAAATATCAACCAACTGAAGGGGAAAAAGGAGAAATAAATAGATCACCAAATAATTCTGTTTCCGATAGAGATAAAATTGTAAGAGAAGTACCCTATGAGGGCTTGAAGAATTATTTTCGTCGTGTAATTACAACCACTGCGAAAAATGCTGGACACGAAGTTATTGACTTTTTGGAACCACTAGATGGTGGCTTTGAAGCTAGACTGAGGAAACCGAATGGTGAATTTTTGTTAATCGAAGGCACGGGCGGAGCTCAAGAATATGGGTTATATCCTGATGAATATGTGACACCGGACTTTTTTACCAGAGCAGAAATTGATGGTGTAAAAAGATTTTATGAGGAAAGACATAAACCTTTATCTAAAGAAGAAAGTATACTTTACTCTCTTTCCCCAGAAGCAAGAGATGGCATGAGGTATGCACCTTATAATTCTGTGCTTCGACTTATTTCACAATTAGACATAAAATCAGCAGAGGAGCTCGCTAAGATAATAAAGAAACAAGAGCCAAATGATTACGGGAAAAGAATATTTGCAGATCTAAAAGAAGATGTTGCTGCGAGAAATCAGTTTATTGAAGATGCTTTAAAGCGTGAAAAATTAGAGCGAGAAAATAATTTATAAACACTAATTTAATATTGTATCGAAAATCTAAGTGATTGGGTAGCCAAGCTATTGAACCATTACGATTCATTTGCAAAAAACAACTTTCTGTTATATATTTAAAAAAGCGCTTTGGCGCTTTTTTATTGTAAATATTGGAACCCCGAAGGAAAGCAAAGCTTCCTACGGGGCGAGGAGTGATTATTATAATTTTAGGAAATAAATATGGAGAGAGACTACCCACTAGAGAAGGTAAGAAACATAGGCATTATCGCGCACATTGACGCCGGAAAGACGACCACGACAGAACGTGTGCTTTTTTATACTGGTGTTTCGCATAAAATAGGTGAAGTGCATGAAGGAGAAACTGTTACCGACTGGATGGAGCAAGAGAGAGAGCGCGGTATCACTATTACTTCCGCGGCGGTTACTTGTTTCTGGACGCCAACCTATGCTGACCCGAAAGATAAATCTAAGAAACATCGTTTTAATATTATTGATACTCCCGGGCACATTGACTTTACTGTGGAAGTGAAGAGGTCTCTCCGCGTGCTTGACGGCGCTGTCGTTGTTTTTGACGGTGTGGCTGGAGTGGAACCGCAATCCGAAACAAACTGGCGCTATGCTGATGAAGCGAAAGTGCCTCGTGTTTGTTTTATAAATAAATTAGACCGCACCGGCGCTTCTTTTGAGCATTCTTTTGCGACTATTTTAGATCGACTTACCAAAAAAGCTGTTCGCATGCAAATCCCTATCGGGCTTGAAGAAAAACACGAAGGTGTCATTGATTTACTTCGCATGAAAGCTTATTACTTTGAAGGAGAAATGGGCAATAAGGTTGTGGAAAAAGATTTATCCGCCGAGGCGGGAATTCCAGAAAATTTAATAAAAGAGGCGGAAAAATATCGTAATGAACTCATTGAGAAGATAGTAGAGACAGACGACGTGATGATGGAAGAATATTTAGAAGGTGTTATCCCAAACATTGATGTGTTAAAAAAGACTCTGCGCAAAGCTGTAATTGCCAATGAAATTTTTCCAGTTTATGCTGGTTCTGCGTTAAAAAACAAAGGTGTTCAGCTTGTGCTGGACGCCGTTGTTGATTATTTGCCGGCCCCGACAGATATTCCACCGATTCCAGGCATTAATCCAGATACTGATGAACACCTAGTAAGACATGCGGATGATAAAGAGCCTTTCGCCGCGCTTGCTTTCAAGGTGGCGACCGATCCATTCGTCGGACAAATTATTTTCTTCCGAGTTTATTCAGGAAGTTTGGCTGCTGGAAGTTATGTTTATAATCCACGAACTCGCAACAAAGAACGTATCGGCCGAATTCTTCGCATGCATGCGAACGACCGCGAAGAGGTGAAACAAGTTTTCGCTGGAGAAATTGCCGCAGCGGTAGGACTGAAAGACACGATTACTTCGGACACTATTTGTGATGAAAACAATCCTATCGAATTAAACAGAATTGTATTTCCTGAACCGGTTATCCAACTTCGCATCGAACCGAAGACAAAAGCGGACCAAGAAAAAATGGGTATGGCGCTCAATCGTTTGGCGCAAGAAGATCCTACTTTCAAAGTTACAACTGACCAAGAAACGGGGGAGACGATTATTGCCGGAATGGGAGAACTACATTTGGAAATTATTGTGGATCGTATGAAGCGTGAGTTTACTGTGGAGGCAAACGTGGGCAAGCCACAAGTAGCATACAGAGAAACTATTACAGGAACTTCTGAGGCAGAAGGAAAATATATTAAGCAATCCGGCGGACGTGGTAACTATGGACATGTGAAGATAAAAGTGAAACCAATGGAAATGCTTACCAAGGAAGAGCTGGAAGATTTGCCGAAGAATACAAAGAGACATGAAGGTTTTGAATTTGTGAACAATATCAAAGGAGGAGTAATCCCGCAAGAATATATCGTGCCTTGTGAAAAAGGATTTAAAGAAGGGCTCGATCGCGGAATTCTTGCCGGATTTAAAATTGTAAATGTTTCGGTGGATCTTTGGGACGGAAGCTATCACGAAGTGGATTCCAACGAAATGGCTTTCAAAATCGCCGCTTCTATGGCCGTCCAAGACGCTTGTCGCCGCGCGAACCCTGTTATTTTAGAACCGATGATGAAAGTGGAAGTTATTACTCCAGATAAATTCATGGGAGATGTCACTGGAAACTTGTCTTCAAAACGAGGACTCATCGAAGGAATGGAAGACCGCGGAATGAACAAAGTAATAAAAGCGATTGTTCCATTATCTGAAATGTTTGGCTACATGACCGGGCTACGCTCCATGACCGAAGGCCGCGCAGGTTTCACTATGGAATTCTTCCGCTACGACATCGTGCCGAATAATGTCGCTGAAACTATCATTGCCACTAGAAAATAATTTTTAAAACATTTATAATATCTCTTATGGAAAAATCTTTTAATCCGGCAGAAAAAAGGGAAAGATTGTCAATGAGGATTCTGGTGGCTGATGATGATGAGGCAATTCTGGAAATTACGGTTGAAGCTCTCAAGTATCTTGGTTGCGAAGTGGTTACGGCAAATAACGGAAAAGAACTGGTGGAAAAGCTCCAAGACGGGGGGAAATTTGATGCTATAATTACCGATCAAAATATGCCCATGATGAACGGGATTGATGCGCTGGAGCAAATTCGCCAAGATGCTAGATTCAAAGACTTACTCCTGATTCTGCGCTCGGCGGCGGGAGATTCCAAGCTTCAAGAAAGAGTCAGGCGGATAGGCGGTTTATACTTGGATAAACCCCACAGCCTTAACGCCCTAAAAGAAGCGCTAAAAAAACCAATTTGACATTATCTTTTGATTTGCTATTATACTAACAACTGCACTTTCTGCAGTTTTTATATTGTTTTTTTATTATTAGTAGCTAATTTCATTAGTAATTAGACCTTAGTGACTGGTTCTCGTACACTGAGTTCTCATTATTAAAAACAAATATATGGCAGAAGAATTTAAGAGAGATAAGCCGCACATTAATGTCGGCACCATCGGTCACGTTGACCATGGAAAGACCACTTTAACAGCTGCAATCTTGCATGTGTTAAATATGGCAGGAAAAACAGTTCGCCTTCGTGGAGTTGACCAGATTGATAACGCTCCAGAAGAAAAAGCTCGTGGAATCACTATTAACATTTCTCACAACGAGTATGCTACCGATGCCCGTCATTACGCGCACATTGATGCTCCGGGGCACGCGGATTACATCAAGAACATGATTACCGGTGCCGCTCAGATGGACGGCGCTATCCTTGTGGTTGCGGCGACTGACGGCGCTATGCCTCAGACTCGCGAACACGTTTTGCTCGCGAAACAGGTCGGGGTGCCTAAAATGATTGTTTTCTTGAATAAATGCGATATGGTTGACGATAAAGATATGATTGACCTTGTAGAGGAAGAAATTCGTGAACTTCTGACCAAACAGGGTTTTGACGGCGCCAATGCTCCGATTATTCGCGGTTCCGCGCTTAAAGCGCTTGAAGCGAAGTCAGTTGATGACGAATGGGCAAAGAAAATTCTTGAACTTACCAATGCGCTTGATACTTACATTCCGGTTCCGGAGCGCGATGTTACAAAGCCTTTTCTTATGCCAGTGGAAGATATTTTCTCCATTGAAGGTCGCGGTACTGTTGTCACAGGAAAAATTGAAAGAGGGGTGGTGAAGGTTGGCGAAGAAGTGGAAGTCGTCGGCATCAAGCCAACCCAAAAGACCACTGTTACGGGGATTGAAATGTTCAACAAAAATCTTCAAGAAGGCATGGCTGGCGACAATGCCGGTATCCTTCTTCGAGGCTTGAAGAAGGAGGATATCACCCGCGGGCAAGTTCTTGCGAAGCCGGGGACAGTTACTCCGCATGACAATTTTACTTGTGAAATTTATGTTCTTAAAAAAGAGGAAGGCGGACGCCACACCCCATTCTTTAAGGGTTACAAGCCTCAATTCTATATTAGAACTACAGACGTTACCGGAGATGTTACCTTGGCGGACGGAGTAGAAATGGTTATGCCTGGCGACACAGTTAAGCTTACCGTTAAGCTAGTCACTCCGGTTGCGCTGGAAGAATCGCAAAGATTTGCCGTTCGCGAAGGAGGCAAGACCGTTGGCGCAGGAGTGGTGACGAAAATTCTTGGATAATAAATCATTTTAGTTCAATGACAACAGTACATAAGAAAACTAAAGAGCTGAAAACTGCTCCGAAAAGGGCCAAAACCGCTACCAAAAAAGTAGGTTCTCATCCTCCATTAATGAAAAAAGAGAAAGGTGAGAGCAAGGTCATTCTTCGTATCCGGGTTCGTGCTTACGAGAGCAAGATCTTGGATGCCTCTATCAAACAAATTATGGACACAGCTCTCCGTTATGATGCCACTGTTGTAGGTCCCGTGCCTTTGCCGACCGAAATAAAAAAATATACGGTCAATCGTTCCCCTTTTATTTACAAAAATACACGAGAACAATTTGAAATAAGAGTGCATAAGCGATTGATTGACATAATAAATCCAAACACAAAGACCGTAGAGGCCCTGACTAATCTCTCGCTTCCTTCCGGAGTGGATATTGATGTGAAAATGATGTAGGGCATCACTATAAAAATGAAATTTTTATTAGGAACAAAAGAGAATATGGCCGAATATTTTTCCGAGGACGGAACTGTCTTTCCTGTTACCATAGTTTCTGTGTCTCCAATCACAGTAAAACGCATATTTTCCAAAGAAAAAAATGGTTATGACTCTGTGCAGGTAAAATTTGGAAAAGAAAAGAAAGAAAAACTAAAAGAATTCAGATTAAAGCCTGTTGATAAAACCGAAACAAAAGAAGGGGACATCATTGATGCCGGAGTATTTACGGCGGGCGACAAAATAATGGTTTCAAGCGTTTCCAAGGGCAAAGGGTTTCAGGGCGTGGTGAAACGCCACGGTTTTTCTGGTGGTCCGCGTACTCACGGTCAAAAACATTCGGAGCGGGAGCCGGGAAGTATCGGGGGCGGGTTGCGAACCCACGTGCCGAAAGGGATGAGAATGCCGGGCAGAATGGGCGGAGATCGCATCACTCAAAAAAATTTGCAGATTGTTTTTGTGGATAAAGAAAATAATTTGCTGCTTATCAAGGGAGCGATAGCCGGGAAGCGCGGAACTTTAGTGGAAATAGTACAAAGATAATTAATATGGATCCCGTTAGAAATCGCGATCACGATAATAGATAAAAACAAGATATGGAAAAAGATGTTAAGCAAAAAAAAATAGAAGGTTCCAGCGATACTAAATCGCGATCTATTTCTAACGGGATGGAGGCAAAAATTTACAATCAAAAAGGCGAGGAGGCGGGGAAGATAAATCTTCCGGCAAAGGTTTTTGCCGTTAAATGGCGAGCGGATTTGGTGCATCAGGTGGCGGAAGGCATGAAGAGCAACAAGCGCGCCGGCACCGCAGATACCAAGGGTCGCGGAGAAGTGCGGGGTGGAGGCAAGAAACCTTGGAGACAAAAAGGAAGCGGTCGCGCGCGGCACGGGTCTAGCAGGAGCCCTCTTTGGGTTGGCGGGGGCGTTACCCACGGTCCGCTTGCGGAGAAAAATTACAAAAGAAAAATTTCCAAGAAAATGCGCGCGCAAGCTCTTTTTTCCGTTTTATCCAAGAAAATGAAAGACGGCGAAATTATTTTTATTGACACTTTGACCACAGCCGATATAAAAACCCAAAATGCCTTGAAAGTAATGCAGAGTCTAGCGAAAGCTTCAGGATTAAAACCACTTGCAAACTCAAAAAAATCTAGAGTTTTGACTGCTTTGTTTGAAAGAAATGAAAAAGCAGAAAAAAGTTTTCGAAATTTGCCGCAATTAGAAATAGTTTTCCTAAAAAACTTAAACCCACTAGATGTTCTTAATCACCAATACCTTTTGATAGAAAATCCCGTTGAGGCGGTTAAATTTTTGGAAGCAAGAGGATAATTAATTTATGAACCTACAGATTATTAAAAACCCAAGAATCACCGAAAAGGCGTCTTCTGCTTCTGGACAGAATGTTTATACTTTTGATATTACAAAGGATGCGAATAAAACAGAAATTAAAAAAGCTATTTTTGCTCTCTACAAGGTGCATCCCATTAAAGTAAATGTTCTTACCATTCCAAGAAAAAGTATTATGTCGAGAGGCAAGAAGGGAGTACGCGGAGGCGGCCGCAAGGCTTTTGTTTATTTAAAAAAAGGAGACAAAATAGAATTTGTTTAAGGAATCACCGATAAGCACTGATATAAACTAATCAACACGGATGTAATCAGGGTTAATCAGAAATTTATCAGAGTTAATTAGTAGCGAAGCAATGAAAACATATAAGCCGACAACTAAATCAAGAAGACAAATGACCAACGTGAATTACCGAGGAGTTTTGACTACTTCCACTCCGCTTAAGTCTCTTACTTACGGATTCAGACGAGCGGTGGGCAGAAACAGCCAAGGGCGTGTTACTACAATGCACAAAGGTGGTGGGCACAAACGCTTGTATCGGTTAGTAGATTTTTTATACGACAAAAAAGAAATTCCGGCAAAAATAAGGTCTGTTGAGTACGATCCAAATCGCAGCGCTTTTATTGGACTCGCAGTTTATAAAGATGGAGAAAAAAGATATGTAGTATTGCCGAAGTCTGTGAAACCGGGGAATTCTTTTGTTGTTTCTCCGAACGCTCCACTTACAACCGGGAATAGACTTCCACTTAAAAATATTCCAGTAGGAACTTTTGTTTATAATATTGAAATTAAACCGATGGGCGGAGCGAAGATTGGCCGTTCAGCAGGAATTTTCGCACAAGTAGTTGCGAATGCCGATGGATACACCAACTTAAAGATGCCTTCAACGGAAATCAGAAAAATAAATGAAAATTGTTGGGCCTGTGTTGGCACTGTTTCTAATGAAGAGCATCACTTGGAAAATTACGGTAAAGCAGGACGCAGTCGCTGGAAAGGAATAAAGCCGACTGTTCGCGGAACGGCGATGAACCCTGTAGATCATCCGTACGGAGGAGGAGAGGGCAGACAAGGACGTGGGACGAAACGACCAAAGACTCGCTGGGGCAAGGTTACCGGTGGCAAGAAATCTCGTAGACCAAAGAAATACTCAAATGTCTTTATTGTCTCTCGCCGAAAGACCGGGAAGAATAAATAAAAATTTTTTCCACATTTTTGTTGCTTTATTTTCTAGATATGTTATAACATACTCTAGAAAGGAGGTGTCCCATTGGCTAAAAAAAATAAAAAGGGGTTCGGAGATCTTCCGGGGTGGTGCCGACGAGCGATTCGTCGGCAGAAGCATGAAAACCCCAAACCCGTAACCAAGGGTTACAGTAGGGGAAAGGAAAGGAGGGAGAGAAATTAGGAGGATTAATATCTATAAGGCGTGTCAGGAGTCCGATTCTCCGGCACGTCTAATTTTTTACCTAAATTTGACATTTAAACTGAATTTGCTATTATGAAATCAAGCTCGTTAGGAGCTTTTTGTTTGCATTATTTATGACAAGATCAATCAAAAAAGGATTAAATGTTGACGAAAGGCTCTTAAAAAAAATTGCCGGCAAAAACCCGCTTCAAACGCCGATGATTAAGACCTGGAAAAGGGCCTGCGTCATTTCTCCCGAGATGCTTGGTTTTACTTTTGGTGTTTACAATGGCAAAAATCACATTGAAGTTTTAGTTACGGAAGATATGGTCGGGCACAGATTGGGAGAATTTTCGCCAACCAAGAAATTCATAAAACACGGAGGAAAGATGCAGAAAGAGCTTGAACAAAAGAAAAAAGAGGCCGAAATAACTCAAGCCAAATCTGCCACGGCCGCTGCCGAGGATGCTAAGAAGAAGTAGTTATAAAGTAAAAAGTTATAAAGTTTATAAAGTGAATAAATGAAAGCTTTTTTAAAAAATTACAGACAATCTCCTCGAAAAGTTCGCCTTGTGGCTGGGCTCGTTAAGGGAAAAAGTGTGGCAGAGGCAATCGCCGAGCTGGATTTTTTAGCGAAGCGTGCAGGGCTTCCAATTAAAAAACTTTTACTTTCTGCTGTGGCGAATGCAAAGCAAATGGGCATAGACGCGGATAATTTATTTATTAAAGAATTGCGAGTAGATAAAGGTATTGTGATGAAAAGAATGATGCCAGCAGCGATGGGTACTGGGCACAGAATAAATAAACGCACGAGCCACTTGACGCTTGTTCTTGGAGAACAAGCAGTTAAAAGTAAAAAGTCGAAAGTTATAAAGTAATATGTCAAAAATAGTTCACCCATATGCGCATAGATTGATTATTCTCCGAGACTGGAAGTCTCGCTGGTTTGCCGATCCGAAAAAATATTTAACTTATCTTAAGGGTGATGTTTTGATTCGCCAATATTTGGAAAAGAAATTACGCGGAATGCATATTTCCAGCATTGAGATAGAAAGAAGCCGAAAAGCCACTCGTTTCATCATTAAAACTTCTCGCCCGGGACTTATTATTGGAAGAAGCGGAGAAGGAGCCACAAAACTCAAGGAAGATATTTTAAAGAAAATGGATAATTTGAAACTTCCCAGGCCGGAAGACTTTAAACTTGAAATTATGGAAGTTTCAAACCCAGAAGCTGATGCCGCCATTGTGGCATATATGATTGCCGAGGCGCTGGAAAAAAGAATGCCCTATCGCCGAGTAATCAAACAAATTATTGAAAAAGTTATGCAGGCTCACGGAGTAGAAGGAGCCAGAATTGTGCTCTCAGGTCGCTTAGGGGGCGCCGAAATTGCTCGCACCGAAGAACTCAAGAGAGGAAGTATTCCGCTTCAAACTTTTCGCGCAGACATAGATTTCAGACGCGAGCGAGCGACGCTCTCATACGGCGTTGTCGGCATTAAAGTTTGGATTTATCGCGGCAAAATTTTTGCCGAAAAGAAGAATACTAAAAGCGCTTACAGTACCGCGCCCAGGAATGAGAAAGATAATCAGCTGAAAACAGATTAATCCGCCAAAATTTTTCACAAAAATAAAGAAAACATTAAAAAGATATAATATTAAAAAATTTAGGCGGATAAATATATGCTAATACCCAAAAAAGTAAAATTTAGAAAATGGCAATCAGGACGAACGAATCCTAAAAAGCGAACGGCGGATACGCGTGGGATTAAGCTTTCCTTCGGATCCTACGGATTAAAATCTGAATCACAAGCACGCGTAAAATCAACTCAAATTGAAGCGGCCCGAAAAGTTATTTCCCGCACTCTTACCAAAACAGGCAAATATTGGGTTCGTATTTTCCCGGACCGTCCTTATACTGCGAAGGCCGCCGAGGTGGGCATGGGGAAAGGAAAAGGAGATCCACAAGGATATTGTTTTGACGTTCTGCCGGGGCGCATTATTTTTGAGGTGGATGGCGCGGATAAAAAAACTTCTTACGAAGCGCTCCGAAAAGCTGGTTCTAAATTACCTATCAAGGCCAGAATAGTCGGAAGAATAAATGAATAATATTATTATATGGCAAAGAAAAAACAAAATTTTAAAGATATGGGAGAGGTAGAACTTAAAAAGGAACTTGCGACGTTGCGAGAGAGCTTGAGGACTATTCACTTTAAATCAGAAGGTTCAAGATCAAAAAATGTCAAAGAGTCCGCGACCATGAAAAAACAAATCGCCAGAATATTGACGGAGTTAAACAAAAATAATAAAAAATAATATATGGCAAAAAAGATACAAGAAAAAAATACTGAGAATAAAGGCAAATTTCTAAAAGGAGTCGTTGTTTCCGACAAAATGGATAAGACTGTTGTCGTTTCTGTTTCTAGATTTGTAAAGCATCCTCTTTATGGAAAGTTTTACAAAGTCAGCAAGAAATACAAAGCGCACGATGAGAACAATGTTTGTAAGGTAGGGGACAAGGTTGAGATAGTTGAAACCAGGCCAATTTCCAAAGATAAAAAGTTTAAGGTAGTTATAAAATAATTTCCCGCCAAAGGCGGACAAGTATGATTCAAAATGAAACCTTGGTAAAAATAACCGATAACGCCGGAGGCACCGTAGGAAAGGTGTTCAAGATTTTAGGTTCTTCCAAAAAAAGATACGCGACCTTGGGTGAAGTGGTTATTATTTCAGTGAAAGTTGCCAGTCCAAGAAAAATGGTAAAAAAGAAAGATGTACATCAAGCTGTTGTTGTCCGCACTCGCGGCGCTTACAGGCGAAAAGACGGCTCCTATATTCGTTTTGACGACAATGCGGTAGTTATTTTAGAAAAAGGAAAAAAAGACCCAAAAGCCGGCCGTATCTTCGGACCCATTCCAAGGGAACTGGCGGAAAAAGGATTCCAAAAAATTATTTCCTTGGCGCAAGAAGTCATCTAGGATCACCAATGAACACAGATTAAAAACCCGATCAACGCCGATAGGAATCAGGGTTGATCAGAAATTTATCAGAGTTAATTAGTAGCGAAGCAATGAAATTAAAAAAAGGAGACAATGTAAAAATAATCACCGGCAAAGACAAAGGCAAGTCCGGCAAAATCGTGCGTGCAATGCCCCAAGAAAACAAAGTGATTGTGGAAGGCTTGAATATGATGAAAAAACACCAGCGCCCAAGAAAGTCCGGCGAAAAGGGTACGATGGTGAATATGGCTATGCCTATTCACATTTCAAATGTTAAAAAAG
>LBZL01000012.1 GCA_000994705.1 Candidatus Nomurabacteria bacterium GW2011_GWB1_40_7
TTCGGATTGGAGTCTGCAACTCGACTCCATGAAGCTGGAATTGCTAGTAATCACAGGTCAGCTAAACTGTGGTGAATACGTTCTCAAGTCTTGTACTCAGAATTAAATGCGCTCGGCAGTTTGTCAAGGTCTAGTTGGTTAAAATCCAACCTTGAAAGAGTAGTGAACGGGTAGGTCCTCAGCCGTGAGGCGTGGACTGAAGGATCCTAGTAACAAAAAGCAGCCTTATTAAAAAAGGGTGATGCGACTCATATGGTGAGTTATGGGGAAGTATCCAAGAAAGCCCGATAGGGATGTTTGGAAAAGAATAACAAATGACCCGAGGAGATCTCTTGTGTTAGTGGAAAGTTATGCACAGGAGAAGTCAGCTGTGTCGTAGTACCATGCGTCAAGTCATGATATGATTTATGCATGGGAAGGACTAAGCCAAGAGTTTCGAATGAGTATGTTGTGGGATTAACGGATGGAGAAGGTTGTTTCTATGTAAATGTGGGAGTATCTTCTCGTTATAGAAGCGGTATGAGAATTCAAATGCATTTTCATATAAAAATGCAGGAGAAAGACAAACAACTTCTAGAGAAAATCAAGAATACAATTGGGTGTGGTGCTGTATATTTTCAAAAGGAGCGAAGAGTAAATCATACTCAATGCTATCGATACACAGTAAGCTCTCAATCAGATATTCTAAATATAATTATTCCGTTTTTTAAAAAACATCCTCTACAAAGTTGCTCCAAGAATTATAGTTTTCAGATTTTTTGTAAGATAGCTAAACTTGTTAAAAGCGATGCTCATCTTTCAAAAAAAGGAATCAATAAAATTAGAGTGCTTAAATCGAAAATGAATCAAAAAACTCTTGGACTCGCGTAGTGCGGGAAATCCGCTCGCTACGTGGGGATTCACAATATTCCAAAAAGTGAAATCCGCCCGTCAAGTCAAGGGAGCCGGGAGTACCCGAAGTATCCGCATAAGCAAGGCACGGCTAGCGGAAGCTGGTCGTGGAATAATTCAATTTGAAAAACGTTCAGTCGAGAGGATTCTCGGCTAGAACTGATTGTCGATATTGAGTATTAGAATTCTATACTCAATGGATTTGTAAATCCTAAAATTACATGACACGTGTGGAATAGACATATAAAATAAAAAAGTTAATATAAGAACGAAACAAAACAAAGCACAGCAACAAAAACACCTCGCGCAAGCGGGGTGTTTTTGTTATAATTTATACATGCAGACGAAAACTAAAAAACGAGTTGGAATATTGAGGGGTGGGGCGGGGAAGCACTATAAAACTTCTTTGCAAAAAGGCGGGGAAATTATCGCGCATATTTCTGAAAAACTCGGAGACAAATATAAACCGGTTGATATTTTGATTGATAAAAATCACATCTGGCATTTTAACGGTTTGCCGGTTAACCCGGGTGATTTAGTAAATAAAATTGATATTGCTTGGAACACAACACATCCGAGTCTTTCAAACATTCTCGACAGTTTATCAATTCCAAACATTAGAACTGGATCCTTTTTCTACACTTTAGAAAATAATGAAGAAATGTTGCGAGAGCATCTTAAAAGCATAGATGTTGATATGCCAAGGTCCCTCCTTCTGTCTGTATATCAAAAAGATTTTGATGGACCACGAGAAAAATATCCGATTAAAAAAGCCAAAGAAATTTTTGAAAGATTTTCTTCACCGTGGGTTGTGAAATCATTTACCGAAGATACGAGTATGGGCATACATTTAGCGAAAACCTTTCCAGAACTAGTGGTGGCGATAGACGATGGAGTAAAACACGGCAAAAGTATTTTGGTCCAAGAATTTATTGCGGGGAAGGTCGCTTCGGTGCATACGGTGCCGAAATTTCGCGATGAGGAGATTTATGCCTTTCCTTTAGGTAACTCTTTTGGTGTTTTTTCTTTTAATGAAAAGGAAAAACTTTTTTCTCTCGCTAGGGATTTACATAGACACATTGGGGCAAGACATTATTTAAAATCGGATTTTGTTTTGAATCCGAAGGGCAAAGTTTGTCTTCTGCAAATTGAATTCACTCCGGATTTAAAGCCGGACTCCCATTTTTCCCAAGTCTGCGAATCCGTTGGCGCCAAAGTTCATCATGTGGTAGAACATATTTTGGAACAAGTTTAAACGCCGAGGTGGTGGAATTGGTAGACACGCTAGCTTCAGGAGCTAGTAGGAGCAATCCTGTAGGAGTTCAAATCTCCTTCTCGGCACTCGGCAATTTTAATACCGGGGCATAGTGTAACGGTAACATGCACGATTCGGGTTCGTGTGATTCTGGGTTCAAATCCCAGTGCCCCGACCAAAGGCTTACTTTTCCTATCTGGTCGTGTGGATAACTTTATTGTATATATATTATTGCTCGCATGATATAATAAGCATACTAAAAACAAAGGTCGAGTATTATTAGTGTTTATTAGCAATTAATCAAAACATAAATTAATGATAACAATAAAAAAAGGTCATTTTGTGACTTATCTCGTGTTGGTAGCAGTTGTCGCCGGTGTCTTGGTTTTTATGAGCGTTTCTTCAGCAAAAGCCGAAGATCCATTAACTGTATTTAGCAATAGCGTGGATGCTGGATTGACAGGTACAGCGGCAGACGCCCTTGAAAGCGTTGAGGCCTCTTCGGGTGCAGATGTTGCCGCTAATGCGGTATTGGAAAAATTGAAGGGTGGTGCGAGGGAGACCAATGTGGCTGAGGCATTAAGAAAAATGCCCGCAGAGTCTGCTAGCAGAGTAATGGAAGGTATGTTGACACAAAACTCGGTGATGGCTCTGGGGGTATTTTCTAAACTGTCTGAGGTTGATCCTGTTACTGCATCTAAAATCTTACATGAACTTGTAAGAAAAGGTGAAAAAGAAGGAGCCGTAGAGCTTTACGCTTATGTGTTGCGAGAGGGTGGCGAGCTTACTACAGCGCAGAAGGTGGAGCTACGCGAGGAAACTGCAAGAGAATTTGTTGACGATTCAACATCAGCCCTGGTTTTTAGAACTGCGTTGGCGGCTGGTGGACACAGTGCCGAAGAGTCCGAGTTTGCGAGAGCTGTTAATTTGAATCGAGCTAACGCTGGTCTTCCACCATTAGGTTGGTCTGATCCAACTCCAATTCCTCGACCCAACTAATTGATATAAGGGGTATGCAATACAACGAACCCGAATAGGGTTCGTTTTGTTTTGCAATTCATTTACACCTTAATAAATTTTATGCTATGATTAAGATAATTAAATTGTTTTTATCTGTGGCGGGTGGTCGCACTCACATAGGCACATATGTTGGAGGTTAGCCATCACCCGCCTCAAATGAAAATAAAATAAAAAATCACAAAAAATTTTTTGTGATTTTTTATTTTAAAAAAAGTTATCCACAGTTTTGCCGAAAAAGTATTGTATTATGTTTGGAGATGCGGGATAATTATAATAGTTCAAAGCAATAAATATTTTGGTCGGTTTATTGCCAACTAATTTAATAATTTAATTTCGCGCTTGCTCCGCTGTGGCGGGGCGAACGACAAATAATATGGCAAAAAAGAAAGCAAAGAAAGTAGCAAAAAAAGTAGCAAAAAAGGGAAAGAAGCGAGCATAGTTTTTCCCCACTTCTAAAAAACTTCCGATAAAAGTCGGAAGTTTTTTAGTTTTATGCTAAGATATCTTTATGTCTTTATTTGGCAAAATTTTCGGCGACGAAAGCTCTAAATTCATTAAGGATACAGATAAAATTGTAGCAAAAATCAATTCTTTTGAAGAATCTATTTCAGAATTAGAAAATCAAGATTTTCCTCAAAAAACGCAAGAATTTAAGGATAAATTAAACTCCGGGGAGACTCTGGATGAAATATTGCCGGAGGCCTTTGCGCTTGTACGGGAAGCGTCCAAAAGAAATTTAAAAGAGAGACATTATAATGTTCAGTTGGTCGGAGGCATAGCTCTTCACCAGGGCAAGATTGCCGAGATGAGAACGGGTGAAGGAAAAACTTTAGTGGCTGTTTTGCCTGCGTATCTGAATGCGCTCGGAGGTGAAGGTGTTCATATTGTTACCGTCAACGATTACCTTTCCCGCATTGGGGCAGTGCTGATGGGTCAAGTTTATAATTTTTTGGGACTCTCCGTTGGTGTTATCAATTCGCAAAATGTTTCTTATCTTTACGACCCAAAACACAAAGAAGAAGATCAAGAGCGAGATCAAGTGGGAGAGTTTAAAGTCGTCTATGATTTTTTGAAACCTTGTTCCAGAAAAGAAGCGTATTTAGCGGATGTAACTTATGGCACAAATCATGAGTTCGGTTTTGATTATTTGCGGGACAATTTAGCTACTTCCGTAAATGATTTAGTGCAAAGAGAGCATAATTATGCGATTGTTGACGAAGTGGACTCTATTTTGATTGACGAGGCGCGCACCCCGCTCATCATTTCTTCCGCTTCGGGAGATTCGGAAGATTTCTATACCAAATTTGACCGAATAGCCAAACAATTAAAACGCGATACTGACTACGAAGTGGATGAAAAATTGAAAGCGATATCTTTAACGGATGCCGGTATCACTAAAGCCGAACAATTGCTCGGCATCCAAAACATTTATACGGAAAAAGGAATTAAATATGTGCATCACTTGGAAACGGCGGTAAAAGCGCAAGCTATTTTTGAGCGAGATAAAGATTATGTCGTAAAGGAAGGTGAGATTATTATTGTTGACCCGTTCACCGGGCGTCTTCAACCGGGTCGGCGCTGGAGCGAGGGCATTCACCAAGCTATTGAAGCCAAGGAGGGCGTAAAGATTGAAAAGGAAACTCGCTCTTCCGGTTCTATCACTTTCCAAAACTATTTTCGCTTTTATAAAAAGCTCTCCGGCATGACCGGTACGGCGGCGACTTCAACAGAGGAGTTTTTAAAGGTTTATGGCTTAGATGTGATCGTAATTCCTACCAATCGTCCAATTATCCGTATTGACCATACAGATTTGATTTTTCAAACGGAAAAAGGAAAATTTCAGGCCATCGCTAAAAAAGTAAAAGAATTAAATGCGAAAGGCCAGCCGGTTTTGATTGGTACTATTTCCATCGAAAAAAATGAACTCCTCTCTGTGTATTTGAAACAAGAGGGAGTACAGCATACGATTTTGAATGCGAAGAATCACGAGAAAGAAGGAGAAATAATCGCGCAAGCGGGTAAACGCGGAGCGGTGACCATTGCCACCAACATGGCTGGTCGCGGAATTGATATTAAGCTCGGAGGTAATCCCATCGTTAAAGAAGAATATGAATTTGTAAAAAGCGTCGGCGGACTTTTTGTTTTAGGCACGGAACGGCATGAGGCGAGAAGAATAGACAATCAGCTGAGAGGCCGTTCCGGCAGACAGGGAGACCCGGGCGCGACGCAGTTTTATGTATCGCTTGAAGATGATTTAATGCGAGTATTCGGCTCAGAGAGAATCAAGACGATGATGGGACGTTTCGGTATCCCGGAAGATATGCCGATTGAGAATCGCTTTATCAACCGGACACTGGAAGGGGCGCAAGCAAAAATTGAAGGTTTTCATTTTGACGCCAGAAAACACACTCTTGAATATGACGATGTGATGAATCATCAGCGCAAGATAATATACGAAAGACGGCAAAAAATGTTGCGAGCAGATAAAGCAGAGATAGAAGCCATTTTAAAAAATATAGCAGAGAATAGAGATGGTGGAGATGCGATGATTGAAGAAAAAAGAAAAAAACTGGGCGACGAAGCATTTTTTGAAACTGTCAGAAGAATTGCTTTTTATGCAAACGATACGCTCTGGATGGAACACCTGGAAGCGATGGACTACCTGCGTTCCTCGGTGAATTTACGAGCTTATGGACAGCGTGAACCAATAGTAGAATATAAAAAAGATGGCTTGATGATGTTTAAGGAAATGGAAGAAGTTTTTAAAGAGCAGGTTTTTTCGCTCATCAACAACATAAATACCGAAAATGTGGTGAATGTAAAAAAAGAAGAGGAATCAGCCCCGAAACAGACTCTGATCACAAGTCATAATGAACCCTCCGAACTGGGTGGCCTGCCTGCGCAGGCAGGGAAAAAAGATAAAGAAGTTGGCAGAAACGATCCATGCCCTTGCGGAAGCGGTAAAAAATATAAAAAATGTCATGGGAAATAAAAGCAATTAAATATTTTAGTTATGAAAAACTTAGAACTTGGGGGAATCTATGAGCATTATAAGGGGACCAGAGTAAGGGTTCTTTTCGAGGCGATAGAAAGTGAGACCAAAGAGCACTTGGTTATATATATGCATTTAGAGGATGGAGTTATTTGGGCAAGGCCGAAACATATGTTTTTAGAAAACATTATTTTAGACGGCAAAGAAACGGAAAGATTTAAAAAAATCGACCAAGAAGTTTTAATAAAGCCGAATGAAAAACATAGTTAAAAATTTAAGATTAAAAAGACGAGGAGTGGCGTTACTGGCCGGAATGCACTTTTACGGCAACCCGTCAACAAAATTAAAAATTATTGGAGTAACAGGAACAAATGGCAAAACTACGACAGCAACACTCCTTTACAAAATTGCGACTGCTTTGGGTTACAAAGCGGGGCTGATCAGCACGGTGGAAAACATAATAGCCGGAGAAGAAGTACCTATACCGGAGCTTGCGCCGCAAACCACGCCCGACCCGATTTATTTACATAAATTATTGAACGAGATGGTTGAAAAAGGTTGCGAATATGTTTTTATGGAAGTCTCCTCTCACGCGCTCGACCAAAGCCGAGTCACCGGCATAAATTTTACCGGAGGAATTTTTACGAACTTAACGCACGACCATTTGGATTATCACAAAACTATTGAAAATTATTTTGGAGCCAAAAAGAAATTTTTTCACATGTTGCCGCCAGAAGCTTTTGCTCTTTCTAATTCTGACGATGATTATGGAGATGCGATGCTTGAACATATTCATGCTAGAAAATTTACATATGGATTTAATAAATTTGAAGATTTTCATGGAGAAATTACGAAATTAGATTTTAACGGTCTTTTGCTTTCTATCAACAAAGAGGAGGTGTATTCAAAACTTCTGGGAAAATTTAATGCGTACAATTTACTCGCTGTCTGGAGTGCCTGCAAATTGCTTGGTTTTGACATGGTTAAAGTAAAAAAAGTTTTAAAAAATATTGAGCCTCCGCGTGGACGATTTGAACATTTTACATCTAAAAATGGTGTCTTGGCGATAGTTGATTATGCGCATAGCCCGGATTCTTTGGAGAAAATTCTTTTAGCAGTTCAAGAACTTAAGCAGAAAAATGGCAGGATAATTTCTATCTTTGGTTGTGGCGGAGATCGTGATCCATTCAAGCGTCCGATAATGGGCAGATTGGGAGCCAGTTTGTCTGATATTGCTATTTTTACCTCTGATAATCCAAGGAGCGAGGATTCGGAAAAGATTATTGAGCAGATGAAAAGTAATTTAGCTCCTGAAGATTTGAAAAAAGTAAAGACAATAGTAAACAGGCACGAGGCAATTTTGGAAGGAGTAAAGATGGCAAAAAGGGGAGACATAATTCTTTGCGCAGGCAAAGGGCATGAAAATTATCAGGAAATCAAAGGTGTGAAGTCTCATTTTGACGATATGGAGGAATTACAAAAATCCTTCCGGCAAAAATAGTCTCTAAAATACCCGCATAATTTTCTGCTGAAAATTTACTTAGACTACGGCTCGTCAGCCTCCGTATGATATTTTATAGACTATTTTTGCCTCTAGGCTTGTGTTAATATGGTTTTATGGTTAATTTTCGACAATTTTTCAAAGGGAAAAAAATTACGGTCATGGGGCTCGGGATTTTGGGGCGGGGACTGGGATATACGAAATTTTTGGCAGAATGCGGAGCGGATTTGATTGTGACGGATTTGAAGACAAATGAACAATTAAAGACATCAATAAGGCCTCTCTTAAAATTTAAGAATATCAAGTTTGTTCTAGGTGAACACCGGCTGGAAGATTTTAGAAAAAGGGACATGATTATCAAGGCGGCTGGTGTGCCACTTGATTCTATTTATATTAAAGAAGCTAAAAAGAATAATATTCCAGTTGAAATGGATGTATCACTTTTTTCAAAATGCGCACCAGAAGTAATGCTTGTTGGAATTACTGGTACCAGAGGAAAATCGATGGTAACTGCGCTTATTTATGAAATTCTTAAACAAAACGAAAAATTTTTGAAAAGAAAGATTTATATCGGTGGAAATGTTCGCGGTGTGGCAACCTTGCCTTTATTGGAGAAAGTAAAAACAGGCCTGCCTGCGCAGGCAGGAGATATTTTAGTTTGCGAGCTAGATTCCTGGCAATTGCAGGGATTTGGCGAGGCAAAGATTTCACCACATATTTCTGTTTTCACTTCTTTCATGCCCGACCATATGAATTATTATAAAAATGATCTAAAAAAATATTTTAATGACAAAGCAAATATCTTTAAATATCAAAAAAGAGGAGATGTATTGATTGTTCGGCCCCATGTTAGGAAAATAATAAAAGAAAAATTAAAAAGCCTGCCTGCGCAGGCAGGTAAATTAGTTGTAGCAGATGTAAAGAACATTGCCAATTATAAATTTATTGTGCCTGGAGAACACCAAAGAGAAAATCTGGCTTGCGCAGTGTCTGTGGCAAGAGTATTCGGCATACCGGAAAAGGATATTATTAAAACAGTGGCGAAATTCAAGGGGGTTGAGGGGAGGTTGCAGTTTGTAAAAAATTATAAGGGAATTAAAATTTATAATGACAATAACGCTACGACACCGGAAGCGACGATTGCCGGCGTCCGGGCGTTGGCTGAAGAAAAAAAAGAAGGAAGGATTATTCTAATTTCGGGAGGGGCAGATAAGAACCTTGATCTCGATTTATACGTAAATGTTTTAAATACTTTTTGTAAAGCAGTTGTTTTGATCCCAGGTACTGGAACCAATAAATTATTAAAAAATTATAAAATAAAAATTCCAAATGAAATTGGGAAAAATCTGAAAGATATTGTGCAAAAAGCATTCAAATACGCACAAAAAGGTGACATTCTTCTCTTCTCTCCCGCCTTTGCCTCTTTCGGGATGTTTAATAATGAATATGAAAGAAATGATCAGTTTCTTGATATTATTAAGAAACTGAATTGATTTGTTTACCTGTCCCGTACTAAATTTTTGATTAGTAAAAAATTAGGAAGTATGTAATATATATAATATAAGGTTAGATAAAGTAAGGATTAGTATTAAAATTTTAGTACTGGGATGAAAATAGTTAAAGGATTAAAATAAATGGAAAAATTTGCAATTAAAAACAGAAAAGGCTTGAAAATAGTAGGAGAAATATTAAAACCAGAAAATTCGATAGGCTTATCTTTTGTTTTGCATGGTTTAGGAGGATTCAAAGGACAGTCACACATTAAGGTTCTAGCTGATACTTTATTCGAACATAACTATACCGTGATTAATTTTGATGCAACAAATTCGATTGGGGAAAGTGGAGGAAAATATGAAGATGCAACCATGCAAAACCACTATGAAGACTTAGTTGATACAATAAATTGGTCAAAAACACAAAATTGGTATAAAGAACCTTTTGTTTTGACCGGACATAGCTTGGGCGGACATGCAGTTGCTAGATATGCAGAAGATTACCCCAAAGAAGTCAAAGTTGTATTTCCTTTTGCGGCTGTTTTTTCTGGACAGGATAACCTTGAAGCTTCTTACAGGTTTAGCCCAGAAGAAACTAAAGAATGGAAAGAAGCTGGCTGGAGAACAAGGGTTAGTAATTCAAAGGTTGGCACAACACTTCGTTTGCCATGGTCGCACATGGAAGAAAGACTGAAGCACGATTTAAAACCAAATGTTGGGCATATTACCATGCCCATATTATTTGTGGTTGGAGAAAATGATACTGCCTGCCCGCCAGATCATCAAAAGAAATTTTATGATTTATTACCCAAAAATACAGAGAAAGAATTCCACATTATAAAAGAAGCGCCACATACATTTCACGAGCTTGAACACCTAAATCAACTGAAGGAGATTTTTAATAATTGGTTAAGAAAATATGAGTAATTTGGATTTATCAAAAATTAAAAAGATATTTTTTATCGGAATCGGGGGAATAGGTATTTCGGCGTTGGCGAAAATGGCTATTTCGCGGGGAATAGAGGTTTCGGGGGTTAATGACGAAGAGAGCCCAAAAACCCTTAATTCACTCCGAGAGGCTGGTGCAGAAATATTTTTCCTGCCTGCGCAGGCAGGTCAAAAAGATTTGAAAGAATTGCCACAGGCTGATCTATATGTTTACAGCGATGCTTGGCTTCATCGCGGTCCAGAAATTATCGAAAATGCAAAAAAAGGGGGCAAGCCGGTAATAAATTATTTTGAAGCATTAGGAGAATTCGCAAAAGATTATAAAGTAATAGCGATTGCTGGCACACATGGAAAGACGACGACGACGGCGATGGTGGCAGAAATTCTTATTGAGGCTGGTTTGGATCCTATGGTTATTGTCGGTTCTTTTGTAAAAAAACTCGGAAGTAATTTTAAAAAAGGGGACAGTAAATATCTCGTAGTAGAAGCAGACGAATACAACCGACATTTTTTGAGCTTAAATCCTTTTTTGTCTGTTGTCTTGAATATTGAAGCAGATCATTTGGATTATTATAAAGATTTGAAAGATATACAAGATGCATTTAATAAATTTTTATCACAAAGTCAGAATAAAATTTTAGATTATCAAAAATATTTAGAAAAAGTTCCGAAACTTTTAGTTCCCGGGATACACAACAGGATGGACGCAGCGGCAGCACTTGCTGTAGTTGATTTCTTGCATGTTAAAGAAGAAGTCGCCGTGAAAACTCTGGCCGAATTTTCCGGAACATGGCGAAGATTAGAAAAAAGAGGAGAAACGGCGCAAGGAACAATAATTTATGACGACTATGCTCATCACCCGACCGAGATTAGAGCAAGCCTACAGGGCTTAAGGGAGCTTTATCCGAAAGGGAAGAAAAGGGTTATTATCTTATTTCAACCTCATTTATATAGTCGCACCCGAGCTTTGTTTAACGATTTTACGAAGTGTTTCGAGGATGCCGACCAAATATTACTTTTACCCATATATTTTGCCAGAGAAGACAAGGATATAAGTATCTCAAGTGAAAAATTAGCCGAGGCCATTGATAAAACTGGTAAAAACACTAGGCCCTTTTCTAGTTTTGAGGAAGCGGAAACTCATATTAAGGCCCTAAATCTTGGACCAAATGACATATTTGTTACGATGGGCGCAGGTGAGGCATACAAAGTAGCTGACAAAGTCTTTAGCTTTACTTAATAGTTGTCCACAAGACCAATATTGTTCTATTTCTAGCCATATATGTCAATGGGCACCTTGTAAAATACCCTTATTTTGCAAGGTATTTTGAGTTTGACATACGAGAAAAATATGGCATAACTATTGACTTTTGAATCTGAATATGCTACTATATAGGGGTATCCTTGTTGCATAGGCGTAAAGCTTATGATATAAGGGTTTTTAGTTAAAGACGAAGTTGTAGCGCAGAAGTTGGCGGAGCATATACCGCTCAAATATGAAAAACAACAATCTAATACGTTTTGTTCAATCCTTGATTCTCTTGCCTGTTATGACGTTTTCCATAGGAAATACTCATAGCATAGAGATTCCCCAAAATGTATTAGTCCAAAAACTAAATAGCACAGTATCCGGAGCATTGGCCTTTAACCAAGCCCTTGATTCGGAGACTAAGGATCAAAAAGCTAAAGCAGAAGCCATTGATGCGTATTTTAGAGAACGCAAGATGCCCTTAGAGGGTACTGGGGCAAAAATGGTGGAAGAGGCGGCAAGGAACGAACTTGATTGGCGTCTATTGCCGGCTATTGCCGTGCGCGAATCAACCGGTGGAAAATTTGAATGCAAAAAAGTCTCCAACAACGCTTTTGGCTGGGGTTCTTGTAAGATTGGGTTTGAATCAAATGAAAAAGCCATTGAGGTGGTAGCAAAAAACTTGGGTGGAAATAATCCTAAGACTGCCAGACACTATGATGACAAAACCACTAAAGAAATTCTGCGTGCTTATAACCCTCCTTCTATCGTTCCAAAGTATGTTGATCAGGTTATATCTATAATGGACACTATCGGTGATGCAGATATGAATCCAACTCTGGCTATTGCTAGCGCCTAATTAAAATCCCGCTTCTGGCGGGATTTTAATTAGTGTGGTAAGATATTTTTATGACTCCCGTTAGAGATCAATTAGTTTAATGGGGGTTTAGAGTTAAATATTAAATAAGATTTATTTAGTCAATAAATTATAATCAAAATACGGAAATCTAAAGATTTCCTATCTCTAACGGGATGAAAAACAATAAAGCCTGCCTGCGCAGGCAGGGTTTTACTCCAGTTTTAATTATAATAATAGTGCTTGCGGTTTTGGCAGTCGGTGGCATTGCTTATTATGCAGGCAAGAGTTCAACTAATATTTCTGTTATTACGAATTTTGAAGAGTGCGTGAAAGCCGGCAATGGAGTTATGGAAAGTTTCCCTCGGAAATGTCGAACGGCAAATGGAGAGCTTTTTGTGGAAGTAATTGAGAATCCCGTTCCGCAAAATACACAGGAAAATAATTATCAACCACCTACGATTTAGAACCAAAATTCTTCAACTACAACATCAAAAAATCCCCTGAACTAGGGGATTTTTTGATGAAATTATTTCTCTAAATAAATCAATGTCATTTTTTGGTCTTTTGGTTCAAAGAGGGTGATTTGGAAATTGTATTTCTTTCCAAGTTCTAATTTTTCGCGAAGTTTTGCTTCAGAAGGGAAGGTGGAATTGTGCACAAGTCCAGCCATGCCTTCTTTGATAGAGACAAGAGCGCCGTGCTTGTTATGCTTGATTACTACTCCTTCAATGATGTCTCCTTTCTTTAATTTGCCTTCAAATTCTTTCCAAGGATTTTCTTTGAGGGCTTTGATGGAAAGGGAAATTTTTCCGTCTTTTATTTCTATAACTTTCGCTTTTACTTTTTCCCCTACCTTAAACATGTTGCGCGGGTCTTCTACGAGCCCCCAATCAAGTTCGGAAATGTGGACCAGCCCTTCTAAGCCGTCTTCCAGCTTCAAGAATACGCCGAAGTCCACAATGCCGGCGACGGTGCAATCCAAATTGTCCCCGATATTGTATTTGCTTAATATTTCTTTTTTTTCTTCCGGATTGTTGTCTTTTTCCGAAAAGATTAATTTCCCTTCTTTTGGAAGAGTAGAAATAATCATTACAGAAATTTTCTCTCCGATAAGTTTTTTCAATTCTTTTAATATTTTATCTTTATCTGAATCAAGAACCCGAGGATAATGATCAGCTTTGAGTTGGGAAGCGGGCAAAAAGCCCTGGATGCCCTGCCATTCCAAAATGAGTCCGCCCTTATTCGCGTCTTTTACCTCCAAATTAAGGATGGTCTTCGCCTTGATCGCTTTTTCCGCCTCGCTCCAAGCGAGAGCCTGCTTGGCTTCTTTTAAGGAAAGTTCTATATAGCCGTCCTCGTTTTCCGTCTCAACAATTTTTGCCTTGATGATGTCGCCCAAACTGATTTTATTGATGACGTCCTTGGCGTTGATAAATTCTCGTCCGTAAATAATACCGGTGCCGAAAGGCGCCAAATCCACATAGACGGAAGACTTTTCCACTAAAATTACTGGACCCTCTACCAGAGATTCAATTGCCGGCTTATTAGCACTGCGGTCAACGATGGAGCTCAAAATTAAATTTTCCTTTGCTATTTCTTCTTTTTCCATAAAAATAATTTTCCGCCGGTGGGCGGATCAGCCTGCTGGCTGAAAATAAAATATCCGCCTGCCTGCGCAGGCAGGCCTAAAGCGGATCTTAAGGTTTAGGTTCCAATTTAGCTTTACGCTTTATTAGTGTTACCCCAAATCCTGCTTTTAAATATATAAATCTATACTACTACAAAAATATGATTTATGCAACACCTCACCCCTGGCCCCTCTCCATAGTAATGGAGAGGGGAAAATTTATACAATTAAAAGTTTTTCTATTTCTTTTTTAATTTTATTTAGTGTATTTTCTAAATTATTTTCTATTTCAGAATTCCAGAATCTTAATATTGTTATGTCTTTAGATTTTAAATATTCTGTTCTTCCATTGTCATATTCTTTAGTTTCTTTTTCTTTATGAACAGACNATTGTCATATTCTTTAGTTTCTTTTTCTTTATGAACAGACTGCCATAAAGATGGTTTAAAGATAATAAACCCTAAAGGAGCAATAGAATCAGTAAAAAGTAATATTTAGCATTTTTCCCCTCGCCAGTACTCTGGAGAGGGGTAGGGGTGAGGTGTTTTAAACTTTATTTTCTTTAAAAATTTGATATAATATAAATAATGATAATAACATATTTCGGAAAACAGTTTTTTAAGATAGGGCAGGGTGACATGGTCCTCGCTTTTAACCCTGTTAGTAAAAGCTCTAAAACTGGCATTTCTGCCCATTTCGGTACAGACATCGCTCTTCAAACCACGAACCATCCTGATTACAACGGCATCGAACAGCTTTCGCATGGAGAACGAGAACCTTTTGTAATTACCGGACCGGGGGATTATGAAATAAAAGAAATTTTTATCAAAGGAGTATTGTCAGAGGCAAACATTGCCGACCCCGCCAGGGACGGGATAAAGAAAAAATATATCAATACCATTTATTTATTTACTTTGGATAATATTAGTATTGCTTTTTTGGGAGCGTTGGGGGATGCTGAACTTTCCAAAGATTCGCGCGAAGCCGTAAATAGTCCAGACATTCTTTTTATCCCGATCGGAGGCAAAGGTCTGCTCGACGCCAAAAATGCGGCTAAGCTCGCTTCATCATTTGAATCAAAATTAATAATTCCGATGGATTATGATGAGAGTGCCCTTAAAGCGTTTTTAAAAGAAATGGGGGAAGAAAAAGCGGAAGTGGTAGATAAACTTACGCTTAAAAAAAAGGATTTAGACGAAAAAGAAGGGGAAGTGGTCGTCTTGAAGACAAGTTAAAAGTCGAAAGTTTATAAAGTAATATAAAACAATATGGAAAAAATAATTCATCATTTTAAAAAAATAAGACAACAGCCGGAGCATATTCGCAGGCATGTTCTGCACATCCTCATTATGGTATTTGCCGTTATTTTGGGTTTCCTTTGGATTTATTCTTTAGGAACAACCGTAACGAATCCGGACACCCAAGCGAAAATGGGCCAAAATTTAAAACCGCTTTCCGCGTTAAAAAATAACATAATAGGAGGATATAACAGCATGTCAGAGTCGCAATAATTTTTACCATGAAAAAATCTTCAACGGAACCAAGAGAGAAAATGCGTTCAGATGCGATTCTGCCAGTTGATGTCGTGGCGGAAATGAAAGAATCTTATTTGGCCTACGCTATGTCGGTCATCACTTCGCGCGCCTTGCCGGATGTCCGGGACGGACTAAAGCCCGTGCATCGCCGGATTTTGTTTGCCATGAACGAAATGGGGCTCACTTCGTCCGCGCGTTTTAGAAAATCGGCGGCTATTGTGGGAGACGTGCTCGGAAAATATCATCCGCACGGCGATACGGCTGTTTACGACTCTATGGTTGGGATGGCGCAAGAATTTTCTTATCGCTATCCGCTTGTTTTAGGGCAGGGAAATTTCGGCTCTATTGACGGGGATAACGCCGCCGCCATGCGTTATACCGAAGCCAAAATGTCCAGAATTTCAGGCGAGCTTTTGCGGGATTTGGAAAAAGAAACGGTTGATTTTCGCCCGAACTACGACCAGACGCGCAAAGAACCAATCGTTCTTCCTTCTTCCGTGCCGGCGCTTCTTTTAAACGGCACTCTCGGCATCGCTGTCGGCATGGCAACCAATATTCCTTCGCACAATTTAGCGGAAGTGTTGGACGCCACAAATTATTTAATTGAAAACGAAGATGCCACGACGGAAGACTTGATGCAATTTATCAAAGGGCCGGATTTTCCGACCGGCGGAATTGCTTATGGTTCTAAAGATATGTTGCATGCGTATTCTTCCGGGCGAGGCGGAGTAGTATGCCGGGGAGAAGCGGAGATAGTTGAGCAAAAACCTGCCCGCACAGGTTCGGCAGGCGGGGACGGAAATTATTCCATTGTCATCACTTCTATTCCTTTTCGAGTAAATAAATCCAATTTAATAGTGAGCATTGCGGAACTGGTTCAAGAAAAAAAATTAGAAGGCGTCAAAGGGCTTCGCGATGAATCCGCCAAGGACATTAGGATTGTCATTGATTTGAAGCCAAGCGCGCATCCGGAAAAAGTTCTGAATTATATTTACAAAAATACCCAGCTTGAATCCAATTTTAATTTTAATATGGTTGCTTTGGTTGATGGCGTGCCTCAAACCCTGTCGCTCAAATCAATTCTCTCCGAATTTATCGCGCACAGGAAGGAAGTGGTAAAGCGCAGGTCCGCTTATGATTTAAGAAAAGCGGAAGAGCGCGAGCATATCTTATTGGGACTGAAAAAAGCGCTGGATAAAATAGATCGCGTAATTGCCGTTATTCGCGGATCAAAAAATTCCCAGATTGCCAAGCTAAATCTAATGAAAGAATTTAAATTTTCGGATCTGCAGGCGGCGGCCATTTTGGAAATGAAATTGGCGAAACTCGTCGGGCTTGAGCGAAAAGCGGTGGAAGACGAGCTTGCGGAAAAACAGAAATTTATCGCGGAGATGAAAGATTTATTAGCAAGCCCTAAAAAAATATTAAAAACAATTGCCGAAGGATTAAAAGAAATTCGCGAGAAATATACTGATGAGCGAAGAACAAAAATAGTCAAAGGCGGGGTGAAAGAGATTTCCGACGAAGATTTAGTTCCGGAAAAAGAGACGATGCTCGTGCTTACGGCCGGCGGATATGTAAAATGCACAGACCCCTCTGAATATCGCGCCCAGAAAAGGGGCGGGGTCGGCGTGATTGATTTGGAAACCAAAGAAGAAGACTTTGTGACAATGCTTGTCTCCGGCTCTACGCACAGCAATTTGCTTTTCTTTACCAACCTCGGCAAAGTCTATCAAATGAAAATGTATGATATTCCGGAAGGCCGCCGTGCCACAAAAGGGAAATCCATAATGAATTTTTTGGCATTGTCCGGGGAGGAAAAAGTAAATTCAATTCTCGCAATGCCGAAGGATTTAGCAAAAACAGCATCTTCTCTTATGTTGGTTACAAAAAATGGTACAGCTAAAAAAATGTCTTCCGAGAGTTTCAAAGATGTACGTAGAAGTGGAATTATCGCTATTCGCTTGGATAAGGATGATCAGCTTATCTCTGCGCTAGTAACGGAAAAAGACGATGAGGTTATGATTGCGACAGCCGCAGGCCAATCCATCAGATTTAAAGAATCAGACGTGCGCGAAATGGGCAGAACTGCCGGAGGAGTGAGCGGAATAAGATTGGGCAAAAATGATGAAGTTATCGGCGTGGATGTGGTTAAAAAAGATCCCGCCAAGGACGGGACAGGCAAAAAAGAAGGATTCTTTTTAACTATGAGTAGCAACGGTTTCGGCAAGAAAACAAATTTGAAAGAATATAAAGTTCAAAAGCGCGGCGGTTCCGGAGTAAAAACGGCAAAAGTGACCCCAAAAACCGGCAAATTGATTGTGGCAAAAGTATTAACAGGCGAAGAAGCGGAATTAATCGCTATGTCCAAAAAAGGACAGGTGATACGAACAGCTTTGAAAGATATTTCATCTCTTGGTCGCCAGACTCAAGGGGTGACCATTATGCGCTTGCGCGCCGGCGATGGCATTGCCTCGCTCGCATGCATATAGAGTGTTATAATCATGATATGTTCTCCGACCCGTTAAAAAATTTGAAAGCTTTTGGATTAAGAGAAGATAATATTGTGGCGGATTTGGGCGCCGGGACCGGATTTTATTCCCTTGCCACGGGGATGCTCGCGCCAAGAGGAAAAGTGTATGCGGTTGAATTGCAAAAAGATTTTTTAGATACTATAAAAAATAAAATAAAAGATGCGGGACTGAGCAATGTGGAAATTATTTGGGGAAATGTTGAAAAAATCGGCGGGACGAAAATCGGCGACAGTGTTGCGGATGCGGCCATTGCCTCAAATATACTTTTTCAAGTTGAAGATAAGGAGAATTTCATCTTGGAAGTAAAAAGAATCTTAAAACAAAAAGGGAGGGTCTTGCTGATTGACTGGTCCGAGTCGTCATTTATGAACGGCACAAATATTATTTCCAAAGACAAAGCGCGGATAATGTTTGAGAAAAAAGGTTTTCTTTTAGAGCGGGAAATTAACGCGGGAGATTATCATTATGGTATGATATTAATAAAGAATTAAAAAATGAATCCCGAACGAAATCGCGGACGCATAAAACAAACAAAATTATGAAAACGATAAAATATATTATAAATAACAAAAGGGACAACGAAGCGTAAGCGTACGCGTCCTATTTCGTACGGGATGAAAGGGAATTTCCAAATTATTATTTTAGTTGTATTTATCGCCGCCGCCGTTTTTGGCGTTTTGGTTTTTTCCGGCGCTATTCCTATCGGGAAAGGAGGGAAAGGCAGTCTCGGCGCGGTTGTTTTGTGGGGAACTATACCCGCTCAATCATTGGCAAAACCACTGGAGGATTTTAATAAAGCCAATCCGACTTTTACAGTGAAGTATGAGCAGAAATCTTCCAGTACTTTTGACCAAGATTTGCTTGAGGCGCTGGCTTCCGGCGCGGGACCGGATATGATTTTTTTGCCCGATAATTTAATTTTTGGCTACGCTAATAAAATTGCGGTTATCCCATATACGAGTTATCCGCTTTCTACTTTTAAAAATATTTTTGCCGGAGCGGGAGAAGCGTTTTTGAACGAAAAAGGTATTTTGGCTTTCCCTATGTCTATTGACCCGCTTATGATGTATTACAACAGAGGCATGCTTGACGCGGGCGGAATCGTTCGTCCCCCGATTACCTGGAACGATTTGACCGACATGGCGCCAATTCTCACTAAAAAAGACGACACGAATAAAATAATAAAAAGTACGGTGGCGCTCGGACATTTTTCAAACATAAAGCATTCCAAAGACATATTGGTCGCTTTTTTTAGGCAAGCCGGCAATCCGATTATCGCGGAAAAAAATGGAATTTTTAGTTCAGCCCTGGGTTCATCAATCGGAAATTACAATCTTTCTTCCATTTTAAAATTTTACACGGATTTCGCGGACCCCAATAACGCTGTTTATTCCTGGAATAAATCATTTCCAAATTCCGACGACGCTTTTTCCAGAGAAGATTTGGCGTTTTATTTCGGTTATGCAAGCGAGCTTCAGTCTTTGGTAAATAAAAATCCCAATCAGAACTTTTTTGTTGCGGAAATGCCCCAAATTAAAAATGCCAATTTTAAATCAACCACTGCCCGGGTAATGGGCCTTGCCATTTTGTCTTCTTCCAAAAATATCGCCACGGCTTTTACCGCTGTCGGTCTGCTTGCCAATTCGGGTTTTGCCGACCAATTTGCCAAAGTGACAATGACGGCGCCGGCGCGCCGAGACCTGCTCGCCATCAAACCGCAAGACGCCTATTTCCCTATTTTTTACAGTTCCGCTTTATACGCGAAAAGCTGGCTTGACCCGTCGCCGAAAGACACAGACAATATTTTTAACAGCATGGTCAATGCGGTAATTTCAGGCAATTTGTCGGTCGAGCAAGCGATCAAAGACGCGAGTTCCAAGCTGGATTTGCTCTTAATAAGATAGTTGAAAGTTATAAAGTTTATAAAGTGAAATTAAAACAAAATGCAGAAAATAAAAAAATTCGTAATTCATAATTCCTTATTTTTAGTTGTTTTTATGTTGCTTGTTATGCCGATTATTTCTTTTGCTGATTTTCAGGGTCCTTGCCCCCCTGGTACCCATAGTGACGGTTCAGCTTGCGTTCCTAATCCATCAGGATTAGTGCCTTGCGACAATTCAGCCGATTATCCTTGCGATTTTAATGCTTTAATGACGCTCGTGGAGAAGGTTTTTGACTTCATCTTTCAATTTATGGTTATTCCCATCGCGGCGATAATGATGGCTTATGCCGGATTTGAGCTGGTAATTTCCGGGGGCAGTACGGAAAAAAGAGGCATAGCCAAAAAAGTTTTCTGGAATGCCGTTATCGGACTGGCTATCGCCACGGTCGCTTGGCTTATCGTTAAGTTGATATTGACTACCCTGGGCTTTACCGGTCCCGGATTGTTAAATGGGTAAATAGGAGTATAATAATATAACAATGAATTTTAAAAATAAAAATTGGCAAAAGTTGATTTTATTCTCTTATATCTTCTTTACGCCCGCCTTTGTGCTCTATGCTCAAGGTCAAAATCCAACTCCCGGAATTAAAAATCCAGTAAACATTGATTCAATACCCGGTTTTATCCAGACCATTTTAGAAGGCGCGCTCAAGGTCGGCATTCCTGTTATTGCCCTCGCCATTGTCTACTGCGGTTTTCTTTTTGTGAAAGCCAGAGGCAAACCGGAAGAAATTACTAAAGCCAAAGACGCTTTGCTTTACACACTAATCGGCGCGGCAATATTATTAGGGTCGTGGGCTATCGCCAAAATGATTTCGGCTACCGTAACAGGGCTTGGAGCGTAATTATATTAACTTTTAACAAAAAAATTATATGACAATTCCCACTTTAATTGCTAAAATCGGAGGAATTCTCAATTCAATTATTCCGGTTTTGATTGTGCTGGGCATGGCTTATTTTATTTGGGGAGTAATCCAATATGTTATCGCCGACAGCGAAGAAGTAAAAAAGAAAGGGAAGGATAGTATGATATACGGCCTTATTGGTTTGGCTGTTATCTTCGGCATGTGGGGGCTTGTAAATATAGTCGTTAAAACTTTTTTTACCTCCTCGGCAGACCTTGTTGCGCCCACATTAGCGCCGTTAACTCCGTCTGGCGCTTGCAGTCTGGCCGGCAATCCGAAATTTCAAGACCTCTTGTGTTATGTTACTAAAATTATCAACGATTCGGTTATTCCTTTGATTTTCGCTTTGGCGATGGTTTTCTTTGTTTGGGGAGTGGTAAAGTTCTTTATTATCAATGCCGGCGAAGAAGCGAAAAGGGCAGAAGGCAAGCAGTATATGATTTGGGGAATCGTCGCTTTGGCGGTGATGCTGTCAATTTGGGGATTGGTTGCTGTTTTGGGGACCACTTTCAATCTTAATACGACAATCCTTCCGCAGGTTAAGCCTCCCGGGGCTAGTTCTCCACAATGTAATTACGAAGGTCCTTGTCCAAGCGGTCAAACCGTGGACCCATGCACCGGAACTTGCCTTTGATTTTATTAAAAGGTATAATTAAGAAACATTATTAGTTAGGTCGCATTATTATTAGAAAGTTATAAAGTGTAAAGTTATAAAAAAAATTATGAAAAAGAAATTAATGATATTGTCGGGTTTGAGTTTAGGTGTTTTAATGCCGGTCGTTGCATTTGCTCAACCAGGGTCAGGGACATTAGGGGGAATACTTGACATGATTTTGAATCTTTTAAATAAAGTTATTCCAATACTTATTGTTTTGGCGATAATTTGGTTTATCGTTGGGATTATCAAGTATGTTGTATCTGGCGATGAAGAGGCAAAGAAAAAGAGCAGAGATATGATGATTTACGGCATTATCGGTTTGGCTGTCATCGTCGGCATGTGGGGACTTGTAAATATTTTGTTAACAACATTTGATGTTCCACCCGGCACTGAAATGAAACTTCAACCTCCAACCTTTACCCCTGCTCCTGTTATTAATCAATAATAACAAACTTGAACGAATTTATCGCCAAGGTTGACAACATGATTATAAATCCACTTATCGCGCTTTTATTCGCTTTGGCGGTGGTGTTTTTTCTTTACGGCGTTTTTGAATTCATCGCGAATCAAGAAAACGAAGAGAAAAAAACAACGGGTATGATGGGAGTGTTTATGATTATGAATATGATTTTAAAAACCTTCGATATTGATTATGTGAATCCGGAGGAGGGAACAGTAGAAGAGTTAAATTAAATCTCCAGAATCAGTAATAAAAAAACTGAATAAAAATGAAAAAAGGGCGACCCAACGGGTCGCCCTTTGCGTGGCCAGCGCGATATAAGGCCATTTTCCTTTCTGCCCACATTGTGGGCAAAATTACTTCCACCAGCGGAAGTATATTTCGTCATCCCTCAGGGGATAAACGAGGTATTGTCCCGCTGGCATCTTTTCCCAGGCCCGGTGATTCTGATTAAGGCCTGGTCCGACGTCGTCAAAATATTCTGCCGGGTTCCCGACGAGAACATATTGTGCTGGTGCCGGTGTTTCGTCTGTTGACGAACGCATCGGCCGCACGTATGTTCTGCCCGGATCGAGCCAGCACTTCAGCGGAACCGCTTTTGTGGCGACTCCGCTTCCCGAGGTGGGGTACTCAGGACGCTGATGTGATGAGCCTTTTTCTTTTGTTGACCGGTGGTGGCGCTCCTTGAGCCAGTTTTTGGCGTAAGGAACGCCGAGTATCAGCGCCGTCGTGAGAATTATCCCGCCGAGGAAAAGCCAGAACCAGCCCCTCTCGGCCTTGGTGTTGGGTTGCGTTGTTGCTGGCGTTGGCCTCGTTGTGCGAGCAGTTGGAAACCAAAATCTCTTGTTGAACCAAAAGGTGAAGACGACAATGAGTACTGAAAGTATAATTGTCCCTGTACTCATTTTAGTCCTCCTTCTTGCCGACCGCGTCAAGCACCGTCTTGATGCTTGTCACGGTAGTGAGCAGGGACTGGTCAAGCGGAAGGACGACCGTCTTTCCATGCGCGAGCCCTTCTTTCAAGGTGTCAGTTTTGAGAATGAGTTCGCCTCCCGGTTCGGTCACAGCCTTCGCGCGAGCACTGATCGCTGACGCTTCAGCTGTACCCTTGGCGGTGATTGCAGAGGCGTCGGCAGCACCCTTGATGGTGATTGCAGAAGCATCAGCAGCACCTTTAGCCGTTATGGCTGCTGCTAGGCCCTTGCCTTCCTTTGTCAGGCGAATTTCCTCTGCACCAGCTTTCAGCTCGGTTGAAATGGCTTCGCCGGCTGCTTTTGCCACCAGAGCTGATCGTTCGGAAACAGCAGTGTTGACAGCGTGTGATGTGCCAAAGGCCTTGATTCGAACCTCCATTACATCTACACCCCAGGAGCGGAGAGTGATTCCTTTCTCCTTTGCTCTTTTTTGTCCCTGTTCATCTCCGACCAGATCTTCCACCCTTTCTCGAATATCATTGCTGAGTTGCTCGACTTCCGTAATCGCCTTCGCGAGAAAGGTTTTGCCAGCAAACTCTTGTAGCGCGGTTGTGCATGTGTCTCTGATACGGTCTATCGCTTCAATCAACCCACCGGCCTCTTCTACGAGGTTTTGAAGATTAAAAACCCTAAGGATGTAGTAGAGGTGCGGGTCCGTAATCACCCGCTTGGCGAGGGGATCGTTTTCGTACTGCTTGCGTTGATTTTTTGGTAAGCTGGAAGACTCTATGTCTCCCCAGTTGATTCGAATCGGTTCTGTCATTACGAACCAGCTCTGGGAAGCATTAGCTTTGTTCACTCGTTCAACATCGGCAACGTCCAGTGTCCCGAAGTCCACCTTGATGGCGTTCTTCGTTACTTTGATCATGGTCATTGGCCATGGGATGAAGTGGGGACCCGATTTCAAGGATTTCAGAATTAAACCCCAAATTTTCGAAAGTCCCATCTCCTTTTCCGAGACAATTTTGACGCTGGATGCGAAGTAGCAAATCACCACAACGCTTGCCACAACCCACCAGTTAATGGAACTAAACAGTAAGCTCATTGTATCCTCCTTGCGCCCTTGGCGCGGTTAGCGCCCGCAGGCGCGGGGGGTTTATGAAGTTGACGAATAACTCAAATACTTGCATATTGTATCATACAAAAACGAAAAAGTCAATCCCTGTGGGCTGACTTTTTTGAGGGTTTTAATTTTTCCTCTCCCCAGCCCCTCTCCATAATCAAAATTATGGAGAGGGGAAAAAGAAA
>LBZL01000013.1 GCA_000994705.1 Candidatus Nomurabacteria bacterium GW2011_GWB1_40_7
AATGGAAAAAAGATTAAAGAAAGTATATGATATTCAAAGACGATTCGGTAACAAGAGAGATTAACTTCTTGGTAACAGTTTATTATGAGCTATAGCGCCCATATTGTGCGACCCGCTGAAGGACGGGTAGGCATGCTAGAATATACATGTGGCATCTCTGAAACAGCTTAAAACTCAATTTTTGGAGTACGTGGAAATAGAAAAAGGCCGTTCGCTCAATACCGTCAGAAATTATGACCATTATCTTTCCCGCTTTTTGGATTTTACAAAAAATGACAATCCGGCAAATATCAACGACGCCATGGTGCGTGAATTCCGCCTTTGGCTCAACCGCCAGCCTCTCAAAAATCTGGGCAAGCCGCATGAAACCCTAAGCAGAAAAACCCAAAATTATTATTTGATTGCTATTCGCGCTTTTTTGAAATATCTGGCTCGGGAAGAAATCAAAACTCTGTCCGCGGAAAAAATAGAGCTGGCGAAAGTGCAGGAGCGATCCCTTGATTTAATAACCAATGAAGAATTAAAACGGCTGTTGGACGCGCCAAGCGGGAATGACTTAAAAGATTTGCGGGACCGGGCTATTTTGGAATTATTATTTTCTACCGGATTGCGCGTCTCTGAATTGTGTTCGCTCACGCGGGACATTAATTTGGATTCCGACGAGCTTTCTGTTCGTGGCAAAGGAGGCAAGGTGCGGGTAGTTTTTATTTCCGATGAGGCAAAAAAATTTTTGCGCCAATATTTATCCAAAAGAAAAGACATGGATGATGCGCTATTTATCAAAATTGGCAAAAATTTACCCAAAACAATGGGGGGGAAAGGCCAAAATCTCGGCGTCACTAAAAGAACAATTGAAAGAGTGGTAAAACAGCTCGCCATTAAAGCCGGCATTTCCAAAAAAGTCACGCCCCACGTAATGCGCCATATGTTCGCGACCGATTTGCTCGGCAACGGCGCCGATTTGCGTTCCGTCCAGGCGATTCTCGGCCATGCGAATATCGGCACTACCCAAATTTATACTCATGTTACCGATAAACATTTGCGCGATATACACAAAAAATTTCACAATAAAAACAAAGTGTAGGGTATAATAAAGTTATGAGCTATCTTGAACACAAAAAACATTTTAGTGCCGCTTATAAAACGGGAGCGGATATTTGGACTCATCCGTATTCAAATAGAGAAAGTTTAAAATTAACCGAAAAACTTTCTCCCGGCGCTTACATTTTGGACATCGGTTCCGGACGGGGGTTCCTCGCGAAGCATTTGGCGGAAATGGGCTTTAAGGTAATTGGCATTGATTTTGAAGGAGAGGTGGTAAAAAAAGCGAACGAGAACGTAAAGGATTGGGGGCTCGAGGGTAAAGTAAAATTCATGGAGGCGGACGCGCTGTCTGTTCCCTTTCCGGACGCAAGCTTTGACGCCATTTGCGATTTCGGACTTTTTGAAACTTTGTTCAAAGAAGATTGGGAAATATACGAAAACGAAATAAGCCGAGTTTTAAAACCGGAAGGATTTTATCTCAATGTTTCTCTCTCCCGAGAAACCAAACATTTTTTTGAATTTTTCCCCCAGAAAGGAGGAGGGGGCGAGGTGGAAAAATACGGAATTCACTATTATTTTTTTGAAAAGAAAGAAATGCAGGATATTTTTGCAAATAAATTCTCGGTAATTTCCCAGGAAGTTGAAGTTGCTCCCAAGAATAAAGAAATCGCTTTACTGATAACTCTTTTCCAGAAAAAATAATAAATAAAAATGAGAATTAAATGAGAATTATCAGTTGGAACACAAACGGCTTGCGGGCGACGGCTAAACAGGGATTTTTCGCTCCCCTATTTGAAAACAATCCCGATATTTTGTGTTTGCAAGAAACCAAAGCCAAGCCGGACCAACTGCCCGAAGAGGTACGAAATGTACCCGGATATTTTTCCTATTTTTCGCATCCGAAAATAAAAAAGGGCTATAGCGGAGTGGCAATTTATTGTAAAGAAAAGCCGAAGGAGGTTTTTTATGGTATGGGTATTAAAAAATTTGATGATGAAGGAAGATTAATCGGCGCAAAATATCAAGAATTAACCTTGATAAATGTTTACTTCCCGAACGGCGGAGCGGGGCCGGAAAGATTGAAATATAAATTAGAATTTTACGATGCATTTTTAAAATTTATTATAAAACTACGCAAAAATGGGGAGAACGTAATTTTTTGCGGGGATGTAAATACTGCCCACGAAGCCATAGATTTGGCTCGACCGAAAGAAAATGAAGAAAACACAGGATTTTTGCCGATAGAACGCGCGTGGATTACAAAAGTAATTAAAAACAATTTTATTGATACTTTCCGAAAATTTTATCCGGAAAAAATCGGCGCCTACACTTACTGGGACCAAAAATCTCGCGCTCGCGACCGCAATGTCGGCTGGCGTCTTGATTATTTTTTTGTAGATTCAAGCCTTTTTCCAAAAATAGAAGACACGGGGATGCTACCTGATTATTACGGCTCCGACCATTGCCCCATTTGGCTAGAGATTGATTAGTTTTGGTTTTGTTTTGACAAGACCATGTGTGATATAATATCATTATGAGCCATACAAGACTAGACCAGCTATCCGACAGCATTTTCGCGATAGTGATGACGATTCTCGTTTTTGAGATTAAAATGCCGATTATTTGGGGGCCGATAGACAATATGGGCCTTTGGTTTCAAATTAAAAACCTATTCCCGCTTTTGCTGACTTATGTTTTGAGTTTTTCCCTGCTCTTTACCTATTGGCGGGCGCATCACTTTTTCGTTTCTATTTACGCGAAAAATGTGGATTCAATTCTCACCAATATTAACGCTTTGTTTTTTATGTTGATAAGCTTGGTGCCTTTTTCCGCCAGCATCCTCGGCCAATACAATAAAAATGAGTTATCGGTGATAATCTTCAGCACACACACCATTTTAATCGGTCTCACTTTATATTGGATGCGCAGATATGTTTTGTATTCCCCGCATATTCAAAATCCGGAAATTAGCAAAAGGGAAATCCGGGGCAGTACGATTCGCACATTAACTCCTGTGGTTTGCGCTTTTGTCGCTATTCCTTTCAGTTTTTTAAGTATAAAACTTGCCCTTATTCTGCTTACCTTGGCGGTGATTTTCAATTTTTCTTCTTACAGCACTCGCCTTTTTGAGAATATTCTAAAGATACTCCACCGTTTCTTTTTTGGCGAAGACACAAAGGGCCACTTTGCGGATTAATAAAATTTTTGAATTCTTTTCCAGTAGCGATTAAGAATTGAGCTTCTAGCTTTTATTTGATTCTCTACATTTTTATCTGCTCTTAGATTTTTAAATCTTCTAAAATAATACGTCAAGATTTTTTCTTTAGATGGATTCGTTAATAAAAACTTAACGTGATTCCAATGAATTGATTCTAAAAAAATTAAAACTATTGGGTCTTTTTTAGTATGATAACTATCCAAAATTGTCTTAATATTTTTTGCCATACAACTTTCTCTTAAATACAAATACACCCAGAACAGCCAGTCCCTGCGAACTGCCGGATATCCGCTAGAAATCGGCTTTTTGAACAAATGAAAACCTTCTCTGCGTATTTTAGCTGGTGAATCCACGTTATAAATTTGAGTATTTATTCCTTGTTTCCACAATTTTTCTATATTTTTCCAAACTGCTATATCGGATGCAACGTAAGGAAATTTTTTTGCTGCTATCCTATTCTCTTTAATTATTTTATTTACTTCTTTGATTGGTTTATTTGAACATGAATAACGATTAAAAATTGGACCTGCGCCCCTATTCCCCTTAGGAAGCTCAAATATTATTATATCTGGTCTGTGTTTAATAACTGCGCGAGCACGCCTTAAATCTATCCTATTTCCTTCTATGCAACTGCATTGAATAAATTTAGGCCTGGGTTTCATTTGAAAAATATTTCTTTTTTAAAAAATCAGTAAAGTCTTGCATTTCTTTTTGACAATTTTTTAAAACCTTGGGAATACGTTGCCTTTCTTCTTCTGTAAGTTCAGTTTGTAATCTTTCTTTCCTGTCATTAGGGATAAAAAACTTGCCACCATTGTGTACATCAAAGACATTGTCCATTTTGTCTATAATAATACGAACCTCTTCTGGCACATCACGTCCTGTATAAAATTCTTTCAACAACACTTCTACTTTCGCAAATAGTTTTTTATTTTCTTCATACCACTTTTTGTATTCTAGTGTTTCCTCTTCGTTTTTGTAACGCCATTCTGGTTCATTCGGAGCCGAAATTGTAACCCAGGGTGCTGGAAATCCATGATCGGACCCATCTTCGAAATGCCCTTCGCAGGACTGGGATGTCGGAATTTCATTAATATTAAAAGCAATTACTGTTTCTTTAATTCCTTCATCAATTCCTTCTCCCAATGCATCTGCCATTTCTTCCACTTCCGCCCGCACTTTTTTCCATTGAATTTCTTGTTTGGAAGGTATTTTCGGACCAAATTGTGGATTTTCGATATTCATTAAAATTTATTTATTTTCTAACCCCATGTTTAATATGCAGTTTTTCTACTTCTTTTTCCTCTAATTCTTCTTTTTTTCTTTTCCCCGCTCGCCGAGAGTGCGAAGTTCATTGCCTTTTATTTATAAAGCTCGCTATGCGTTCCGATACGGATAAAAATAGCAGTGTCGTTGATGATTTCATATAAGGCTCGCATATCACCACTAATGTTTATGCTTTGGCAACCTTCATATGGGTGATGAATGCAATGATTGTTTAGCAATGGGTTAAATGGGTCTATCTCAAAAATTGTTAGCCTTTGGTAGAACTGCTCCTGTGTCTTTTTTGGAAGTTTTTTAAATTGCCTTGTAAACTTTCTATGAAAAAATATTTTCATAAACTTTTTAGGTAAGTAATTGCTTCTTTGGCGGTAGAAAAAGGACCTGATATATTTTCCCCAGTCTTAAAATCTTTCCTTGCGGATTCAATAGCAGCAACCGTCTTTTTGTTCGGTATTGGCGCGTTAAATATAACTTGTCGATCAATAATAAAACTTCTAAGATAATTATTCACCAAGGTGCCTAGCGGAAGGCCCATTTCCTTTGCCAATTTTTGCGCTTTTTGTTTCAGCTCTTTATCTGTTTTTATTAACATTGTTGTATTCATATACCCAAGTATATATTATGGTATAAAATTGTCAACTATTTCTCTCACAAGTATTTTTCTACCAAAAATCTTGCGAGCCCTCCTCGCCTCGTCAGACTCCGGCCTTGCGATCGGGTCCCTTACCCGATCTCACCCCATGCTTTTCGTGAAGCTTGGAAACTTCTTCTTCTTCAAGTTCCTCCTTCTTTTCTTTTCCGCGTTCGCCGAGAATACGAAGCTCGTCATCGCCTAGCATATTTAGTGATTTTGCTAGTTCTGACAAGTGCTCTACCGTATTTTTTTCTGGTGCATCCAATACTTCTTCCAACAAGGCATGCAAAATCCATCCCATTCGTGGTCCGGGGGTAATTTCAAGCTCTTTTTGCATATATTCCCCATTGATTTTCAACTGTCCGACAGAAATCGGATCTCTTAGGGCTTCTTCCACCATGGCAAAATATTTTCGTAGACGATAGGGTGCTTCCTTTTTACTCATCCCGACTCTATCAGACTCACGGACATTCATAAGGGACCAAATATTTTCTTTTCCAACTTTATTAATAATTCTACGTACCGCAGAGAGGGTGATGAGTTCGGTGTCAGAAAAAAACATGTGCGAGTAAATTAATTTTTCCACTAAGTCAATTTCTTTTTTAGGAAATTTTAATCTCTCCATTATTTTTTTTGCCATTCGCGCACCAACAACTTCGTGCCCGTAGAAAGTATATTTCTTTTTAGAGGAGCCGGAAGATAATTTAGCATGGTCTGGCTGGGATAGGGACCCAGAGAATCGAGGACCTGATAAATTATTTTCCGGCTCCGAAAAACGCCTGGACCTTGGTTTCCCAATATCGTGAAAAAGGGCAGAAAGCCTTATTTCTAAAGGCCAATTTTTGTTCGCCGCATGCTGGACGGCATAAAGCAAATGGTTCCAAACATCATAAATATGTCCTCCGGACTGCTCGCAGTCAATTCCCTCTTCGAGCTCCGGAATAATATTTTTTAATAAATTATGTTTTTGCAACAGAACAATTCCAACGCCTGGATTTTCCGACATAATTATTTTCACAAATTCATCGCGAATTCTTTCGGCAGAAATTTTTTTAATTAATTCTGCATTTTTTATAATACTTTCAGAAGTTTCATATGACACAGAAAAATTAAGTTGGCAAGCGAAACGGACAGCCCTCAACATTCGAAGCGCGTCTTCGGTGAATCGGTCATCCGGATTTCCGCCCGCTTTTAACATCCTGTCCTTGATGTCCTTTAGACCATCAAATAAATCAACTAGGTGTCCTTTAGAACTTAATGCCATAGCATTAACCGTGAAATCCCGCCTTTTTAGATCGTCTTCTAGTTTATCACTAAATTTTACCTCGTCCGGGTGCCTAAAATCGCTATATTTTGCCTCGAGTCTATAAGGTGTCACCTCTACTTGTCGTAATGTTTCACGAGAAACGTCTTCCTGAATAACAAGTACGGTTCCGAAGTTATTTTCGTAAACTGTCTTTTCAAAAAGACCGATAATTTGCTCCGGCTTGGCATTGGTCGTGATATCCCAGTCTTTTGGCTCCTTGCCCATAAGGAGATCACGAACGCATCCACCCACAAGATATGCCTCAAAACCTGCACTCTCTAGTGTACTTGTTACATGTGAAACTTCTTTGGGAATTTTTGCCATTAGGTCACAATAACTTTGCATCATTACATTGTAACATATATGTTTCTTGTATAATACTAAACCTAGTAGTATACTGTTAAAAGCATGAAAACTAGGTTAGAGGATAAACATAAAGCTATAGCCTTACGAAAAAAAGGCCTTACTTATAAGGATATTATGCGAGAAATTCCAGTTTCAAAAAGTCTTTTATCGGGTTGGTTTAAATTTTTAGATCTTTCAACAGAGGAGGAAGAACAATTAAGAATGAGAGCTAAGATTAATAAGGATAACGGTAATTCCAGAGCGGCACTTTCTAATCGTAAAAAAAGAATCGAACGTGAAAAAGTGGCACAACAAGAAGCTCAAAAAATATTTAAAAAATATGAAAATGACCCAAATTTTATACTTGGGATTGGGTTATATTGGGCTGAGGGTTCCAAGAGAACATCCGCATTTCAATTTATGAATTCAGATCCACAAATGATTTTATTTATGATTTATTGGGCAAAAATTTATTTAAAAATAAATAAAAACAATATTTACTTGCGAATACATACCCATGAAGATTTTAAGCTTGAGAAATATGAAGAATTTTGGAGCACAATAACAAAAATACCCTTGGAACAATTTCGTAAAACCTCTTATAAACCAAACACGCACGGGATTTTTAAAAAAAATCCTAAATACAAAGGATGTGTTAGAATTGAAGTAAGTGGTGGGATTAAAACATTAAGAATTTTGCTGTATTTAAATGAATGTTTGGAAAATAAATTAAAAATGCTATATTAGAGCAATGCGCCCGTAGCTCAATGGATAGAGTACTTGGCTTCGAACCAAGCGGTTGGGGGTTCGACTCCCTCCGGGCGCACCAGAAAATTTTGTTTTTTAAAAAATTTTAGTATAATGAATTTTAATATACTGATATTGCGGTTATGGTTTAGTGGTAGAACACGTCCTTGCCAAGGATGAGACGGGAGTTCGATTCTCCCTAGCCGCACATAAATAATTAAAGTGTCCTTTACCAAAAGCTTGCAGTATAAGGATTTTGCTAAAACTGTGGATAACTATGTGAGTAATGTTTATAAAGGACACCTTAAAAACTGTCTTTTATAAGACATTTTTATTAAAAATATGTTGAGAAATAAGGATATTTTTATAAAAGACATTAAAATTTAATAATTTGTTTCACGTGAAACAGGTTACATGTGAAACTAGCGTACAATGCCCAAAAAGTTCACTTCCGAAACACAAAAAATAGGAGAATTGGGTGAAAATATTGCCACGAGGTTTCTCGTGAAACATGGTTTTTCAATATTGGATCGCAATTATACTAAAAAGTGGGGAGAAATAGACATAATAGCGGAAAAAGCCAATAAATTATATTTTATTGAAGTAAAAAGTGTTTCTCGTGAAACATTAAATACTTTTATTCCCAAGTCCTATAATGATTCAGATGAAAGATATCAGCATAGGCCAGAAGACAATATGCATCCTTGGAAATTAAAAAGATTATCACGGACAATTCAAACTTATCTTTTGTCCCAAAAAATACCCCTCGGTCATAGCCCTACGGGCGAGGCGGACGAAAAAGAATGGCAGGTTGATTTATTGGTTGTTTATATATGTCAAAAAGAAAAAAGAGCGAAAGTGAAAGTAGTAAGCGATATTATTTTGTGATATAATCGAAAAGCTTAAAAGCAAGAGCGGGCCTGCCCGCCGAAGCTTTGGCGAAGGCGGGCCGTAGTATACCGGTAGTACAAGTGCTTTGGGAGCATTTAGACTGGGTTCAATTCCCAGCGGCCCGAATGGAGACGACATTGCGGGATTAGTTTAATGGTAAAACGTCAGTTTTCCAAACTGAGGTTGGGAGTTCGATTCTCCCATCCCGCACACTTGTCCCGTTAGAAAATTATGGGAAAGTAATTAAATCGCAAAAGCATTATTATTTAATTTTCTAATGGGATGACAACAACATACATATATGCATTTGCCAGTGTTATCACAGTAAGTCTTGTTTCCTTAGTTGGAATATTTTCGCTCTCCCTTAAAGAAGAAATTATAAAAAAATATGTCGGTCTTTTCATAAGCTTGGCGGTCGGCGCGCTTTTGGGTGACGCTTTTATCCATTTAATACCTGAAACTTTAGAAAAATTTTCAAATAAAACACTGGCCAGCATTTTAATTATCGCTGGAATTATTATCTTTCTTGCCATAGAAAAATTCCTCCACTGGCACCATCACGGTGAAGACAAAGAAGCGTTCCACATTCATCCGGTGGGAAAATTGATACTTTTTACGGACGGCTTCCATAATTTAATTGACGGGATAATCATTGGCGTGAGTTTTTTAATAAGCCTGCCCATAGGAATTGCCACTACCTTAGCGGTAATTTTGCACGAAATTCCACAAGAAATAGGTGATTTTGCTGTGCTTATTCATTCTGGCTACACAACAAAAAGAGCCTTATTTTTAAACTTCCTTTCAGCTTTAATGGCCATCCTCGGGGTTATTCTTGCTTTGATTTTTGGTAACATGGCGGAAGCCTTTAGTTTGTGGATTTTACCGATAGCGGCCGGCGGATTTATTTATATTGCGCTCGCCGATTTAATTCCGGAACTACAAAAAACAAAAGAATTGAAACACTCTATCTTTCAAATTTTGACTCTGCTTCTCGGCGTTTTATTAATGGTAGCTTTGTTGCTTTTGCTCAAGAACTAAACAGCCCCGACCTAGGTCGGGGCTGTTTTTTATTTAAAATTATTTATTCTTCTAGGTTTTCCAAATACTTTTCTGCATTTTTTATATACACACCCTTGGAAGAAATATGTTCTGTGTTTAAGTTGTAGACCACTTGCGTTCCTTTTACTTTATATTTCTTGGCAAAGTATTCTAAGGTTTTTGAAGCGCTAGAATCAGAAACTTTTGCTTCAATAATTTCAATCAAATTATTTTGATCATCAGCTAAAGTAAAATCAACTTCTTTTTTTTCTTTTGTTTTTAAAAAACCTAAAGAATATGGCTTCCCGGACAAATCGCCCTTCAGGATAGTATGTTTATATAATGCTAGGGCCACAAAATTTTCAAACCTTGCGCCAAGGTCATTGATTAAGCCATAATCAAAAAAATATATTTTGGGTTCTTTTAAAATTGATCGTGAAATTTTATGCGTATAGGGCTTTATTATGAAAATAATATACAGAGCTTCTAAAATTCCAATATATTTCTTAACAGTGGCCGAAGAAACTCCGATATCTCGCGCAAGAGAACTATATGATAATGGAGAGCCTATCTTACCTTTTAATAATTGATAAACTTGGCGAATTGCATTCACTTTATCAATATCTTGAAATTCTAGAACGTCTTGCCCTAAAAGACTCTCTGTATACAAAGAACGCCAACGGTCAGCTTCTTTTTGGTTAGGGGAGAGAAGGGGTTCTGGAAAACCGCCTCGCTCCAATAAAAATTTAATTGAATTATCGAACTTAACCTCTTTTATTTCTGCCAAGGTGAATGGCAAAAGATGATACATGTAAAATCTCCCAGCCAATGAATCACCGACTTTCTTAAAAGCATCCATTCGAGCACTTCCGGTAACTAAAATATGAGTTGATTCTATTTTTGTATCATAAACTCCTTTTAAATAGTTCTTCCATTTTGACATTTTGTGAATTTCATCAAAAATAATTAAATCAACATCTGGCAACCATGATTGCTTTTTAATTATTTCTCTATGGTCGCTATTATCATAATTCAAATAAATTGGATTTTTATATTCCTTTAAGATTTGTTTAGAAAGCCAAGTTTTGCCTACTTGGCGTGGCCCCACAATAAAGACCATCTTTTTTTTTAAATCTAAAAGTATATTTTTATATATGTTTCGAGGTATTTCCATATATGACTATATTATACGCTAATTCAAAATAGTCAAGACTATTTTGAATTTTTGAACATAATAGTTTTATTTTGCCCAAGACCAATCGGCGCCCGGGTTTTTGGCATTGAATACTTCAAAGTGGAGATGCGGGCCGGTAGAGCGTCCGGTGTTACCGACGTACCCGATAGCTTCTCCCCTGGAAACACTGGCGCCAATCATGGTACCAACCTTAGACATATGCGCGTAAAGAGTTTTAGCGCCATTTGGGTGCTGTACGATCACCATATTTCCATATCCGCCACCACATCTTGCCGGGCCAACCACACAACCTGTTTTAACCGCAACCACCGTGCCGGGCGCGGACGCATAAATGTTCGTGCCCGTCGGGGCCCCTATATCTATCCCTCTTCTTCCCGGACCGTGCAGGCCCTGAGTTTTACGCCCGGCAGGCAATGGATTTATGAAATATCCGATAATGTTTTTAAGCAAGCTGGTAGCATAATAATTTTTATCCTTGGCTTCCGTGGCCTTCAGGTTTGGCGCCGGTTTGTCGCCCCCCTCATCATACATTTCTCCGTCTGGTATTATGAGCTTGTCGCCTATAGCCAGCTTGGCATCTTCCGCGAGGTCGTTGTAAAGAGCGATGTCATTTGCCTCCGCTTTATAAAGTTTGGCTATGCTCTGCAAAGTTTGCCCCTTGGCAACCGTATGCTGAACCCCGGAAACAGGCAAAATCAAAAGGACATCTCCCTCAATGAGCTTTTCTCCTTTTTTCATATCGTTGGCCCAGAGGATGGTGTTTACGGAAACACCAAACATCTCGGCAATTTGGGAGATAGAATCATTTTTTCTTATTACATAAACGCTTGTCTCAAGATAAGAAGAATCTGCAGTGTCTTTCCCGTTGGAGGCACCCAACAAACCAACGGCAGGAAGGATGGCATTATCGGAAACAATATTCACGTTATTTTCGTCTTGTAAAATTGAAAAAGAAGAGACATTGGCCTCCAAAAGCGCGATGTTTTGAGAATTGTCGCCGGGTTGAGGAGGTTTTACCGTATTTGAACCGGTATCTGCGTAGGCCGGATCGCCCATCCCAAAAAGGGAAGAAAAAAAGCTGGCCTCTGCCCGCCCAGGCGCAAAAAACGCCCCAAACAGCAGAAAAAAGGCCAAAACAGATCTTAATATTTTAAATTGAGGTTTTATAAAACAAATTAAATACCGCGAGATTTCCTTTTCTACCTTGTAAAGTAAGGATAGAATTACAGGACGACCAATAGTGCTGCAAACAAAGGTTCTCACGATGGTTACTGTCATTTCTAGAATTCAGTCAACTAACACCATACTCCTATTCAGTACTATGTTTCTAGGATAGCCCAAAAATAACCGAAAGTCAACTTAACAAGAATCAACTGTGGATAAGTCCGACGTTTACTTTTCCTTGCATTTCCCTTGCTGGAAGCGGTAATTTTTGCTATAATATAGGTATGAAATTTAGACAAGCTCTTTTTTGGGATACTAATCCAAAAAAAATAGATGTTAAAAAACACGCCCGCTACATTATTGAGCGAATTTTGGAGTTTGGTCAACCAAAAGAAGTGGGTTGGGTGTTTAAATATTATCCAAAATCAGTAATAAAAAAAACTTTGCATCTTCCGAGGGTGCAGTTGAATCCTAGATCAAAAGCGCTATGGTCATTGCTAACAAAATAGAACAGAATGCCGACTCGCTCCATTTTGACGCTTTGCCAAAAGCCACATTGCGCGCGCTAAAAAAATGCGCTGAAATAAATTTGTTTTCGCGTGGTGGATGGTATTTGGCGGGTGGCACCGCGCTTGCGTTGCAGACAGGGCACAGGAAATCTGTTGACTTGGATTTTTTTACAGAAAAGAAAAAATTTGCCGAGAAAAAAATTGAAATAGTGCTAAGTAGTCAAGGTAAATGGATAACTACTTCTTTGAGGAAGGGAACATTATATGGAGAATTTGTTGGAGCAAAAATGAGTTTTATCGCGTATCCGTTTTTTGCGCCAGCTAGGCCAAAACGCAAGTATGGCACAATCGCAATAATGACACCATTGGATATTGCGATAATAAAAATTATTGCGATATCTCAACGCGGTCGCAAGAGAGATTTTTTTGATTTGTACTGGATTTGCCAAAACATACAACCACTATCCGAAATTATTCCACGAGTTCATAAACAGTACATCATACATCAAAATTTAACACATATTTTAAAAAGTCTCGTTTATTTTGGAGACGCCGAAAGTGATCCGGAGCCGGAGATATATTTCAAGGCAAACTGGAATATGGTGAAAAAATTTTTTAGAAAAGAAATACCAATAATTACACATAAAATCCTTAAATTTTAAAAATGATTAACGCTCAACAAAAAAAATTATTACCGAAAAGTGACATCCCTATAATGATTACTGAACAGATGAAACTCAAGCTAGGGGGTTTCGGTTTTTCCGAGGAAGAAATATCAAAATTAACCCCCGCAGAAGCCTGGAAAACAATCCGTGAAAAAGAGGAGTTGCAAGTTGCTCTGAGAGAAACACAAGAAACAGCTGAACGGTTTAAACAGATTGACGAAAAAGGAAACGCTCCGGACCTTACGCGAACAGAAGAAGAGGATTTTGATCAATCAGAATCTAGTAGTTTAGACTCGTTGCTTCCGGCTGATACCGAAGAAGTATTATCTGCTCCAAGTGAAGAAAAACCGGAAGTTGAGACTCCTGTCGCGCGAGAAGAAACACCTATTGTCGCTTATGATTTATCAAAATTGAGAGAGCAAACTAGAAAGGAAATCATCCGTACACGTAATGTGCTTGGAATATCTCTAAAAAGAAATCCTGAAGATGCTTCGGCTGTAAGAGAAATGGATCAGCTTGCTAAAAATCCGATAGCTTTTTTTGAAAAAAGATTGGAAACATTGAAAAGACAAAGTAACGTACAAAGAACACAAGGTTTAGAAAATGTCATAAAGAGAGACGAAGAAATTATTGCCGACTTGCGAAATAATATAGTGGCTGATTTAGAAAATATTTTAGGCGTCCCCGAAGGGGAAGAGGAAGATTTTACCGGTGAACCCGACCTAGGTTCTCTACTTCCTCTGGAAACAGCATCTGTTCCAGAAACTCCGGAGGAAAAAGAAGTTGAAGAAATCACAAAGGAGCTTGCGCCAGAAATTAAAGAAAAAATTGATGCAAGAAAAACTCCTATTGATGTCGCCGTGAGCCGTGCTGAACAAATTGCCACAATCCTTGCGGAAGAGGAAGTAAAAAACTTCATTGCTGAATTTAATTTGGAATCTCTGCTTCCTCCCGAGTTTAATGAGCTGGAAGAAGCACAAAAACTAAAGGTAATTCGGGATTTGGAACGCAGAATTGTGGATATTGTAAAAACTGATGCGCAAATACAATATTCTGATTCTGGGGATTTAAAAGAAAAAAAGAACATAAAAGCTATCCGGAGTTCCATAAAAAAAGAAAGCGCCATAAAAGATATCGAACACGAAATTTTTGAAAAGATTAAAGACACAGAAGAAGGAAAAAAACTCATTATTGAGAACCTGGGAGTACTTGTCGAAAAAACAAAAAAGCAAAATGTCGTATGCGAAGTCGAGAATGGTAGGCTTTCTCCTTTTGTAATTTATATTGACTTGGGCAGTGTGGACTGGAAAGATTGCACCATAGATGAAGTGGTAGCCGTTGATAGGTTCAATAAGGCGACCAATGCGTTCGCGGGAATGCCTTACGAATGGGGACAAGAACAGAAGAAAGGTAGTAAATTAAATCCAGAAATTTTTAAGGGTCATAGGGGAGAATATGACCGAGCAAGAAGAGAATACGACGAAGCAAAAGAAAAAGTTTTAGAAATAAAAAAAGAAAGAGAAAAACCGGAGGAAAAAGGAAAAGCGCTGACGGAAGTTTTAGAAGCAGACAATCTTCTCAAATTGGAACAGCTTTTAAATACGCATCCCGAATTTGAAAAAGCACTGGATGATTTTGAAAAAAGCGCTGGGGGTAAAGAAGTCGCCAAAACTTTCGGTAATTTTTTCCAAACGATAACCGGTGGAAAAAATTGGACAAATAAATTTTTATTTGCGGGAGGTTTTGGCGCGAGAATGGGAGTAAAAGCTGTGAGTGCAGCTTCGTCAATGACTCTCGTGGGAGCTTTGGGCACATCAGCTGTCGGCGGAATAATCGGCTGGTATCGTGGCAAGATCCGCGGAAAAGAAATCTTAACAGAAAGACAAAAACAAGCAAGACGCGGACAAGGGGATGAAAGCAAGGAAGCGACAAATACTGTGGATGCCGAGAATTTAAATGAGCGCATGGAAACTATGATCCAAGCTTTTGAAGAAGCTTCTACCCCGGAAGAAAAAGCGAAAAGACTTGATCAAATCAAAAGAAGAATTGAATATACGCAAAATAAAATTGAGGGCGGGCTTGTAAATTTCGGAAACGCTAAAACATCATTAAGCAATCAATATAATTTGATAAATAATTTAAATAATGCATTAGTGATTTCGGCCATTTCGGAGGAAACAACCCGCAAAGACATAGACGCAAGATTGGATAGATTCCTTGCCTACAAGACCGGTAAAATAGAAACAACGCAAGCTAAGTTTATAAGAACTCAAGCCTTAAAAGGCGCAGCGTATGGAGCTGTTTTTGCTACTCTTGGTTACGGCGTACGCTGGCTCGGAGAACATTATGGAGTATGGGAATCAATAGGAAAACATATGCCTTGGCATCATGACGAAGTATCGGAAGTTGTCACCGCAGCAAAAACGGACATTGCCCCCGCAGAACAACATCCAGAGCCTACTCCTGTGCCTCCACCGACAGAAACTGTCGCGCCTGTTCCCGGCGAAAATCCGCCGAGCGCGGAACCCGCTCCCGCTCCCGCGCCAGCGCCAGCGGAAACCGTCACGCCTCCGCCTGTTTCTGCGCCGGCAACAGTTCCGGAACCGCTTGCGACCGACGCAATAGTGCATAAAGGGGAAGGCATAGAGCATGCTTTCAGAAGGCAGATAGAGCATAACGCCGATTTGGCAAGAACGCTGGGTTTTAAGGGAGAAGCGGAGGATACGGAAGCTTTGCGTAAATTCTCCGGCGGAGCGGCGCATAAATTGGCTTTGGGTCACGGATATGTAGATAGCGCCGGACACGAAATAAGAATAGCGGAAGCGGACAAAATCGGTTATGAAATTAAACTGGAAGACGGAAAACTTGTTGTTAATGAAAAAATGGCGGATGGAACAATAATGGAAACACGCCACCCGGGGGAAGCCTTTGAACAAGAAACGGAACAGTATGAATACAAAAAAGAGCCTGTTTCGGTTGAAAAACTAAAGGCAGACATAGCGGAAAAAATAAGCGCAACAGAAACCGCGCCTCCCGCGGAAGAGTCTGCATTTAAACAAAAACTAATAATAAACGAAAAAATCACTCCACAACACTTGACTCCTACGACCGAGGAATTGAAAAACTTGGAAAATCAAAGAATCGTAGATGAAATGCACGCGCAGGCCCTAAGAGAACAGACCTTGGAAAAAATGAACGAATCTCCGGAATGGACAAAAAATCCTTTTCATTTGAGCGAAGAAAAATTAACGCAAACCTACGAGGCCGGCCAAAAAAACATAAAATTACTTTTCGGCGAGCAGTCGCTGGATGTATGGAAAAATTTAGAAGACATCAAGGTCAGCAAAATTATTGAGCAAGCAAATGACGGCTCGGCCTCCGGCCGCTTGGCGGGCTATTTGCGGATGCTTAGAAATTCTACGGAACTCAAGCCGAAATCGGGTTTTCTTGGGTTAAATCCCGAATCCGCCGGACACTATGTCGCGCGCGCTTTGCAAAAACTGACAGTGGAAGGAAAATTGGAAACATTTCAAGAAAGTTTGAGAAAATAAATTCGTGTTATATTTGATGCATGCAACATCTCGCCGGCCTGAATAAAGAGCAAAGAGAAGCGGCGCTTCACAAAAAGGGACCGCTTCTTATTGTGGCGGGCGCGGGCGCGGGAAAAACCAAGACCATCACGCACAGAATTGTAAACTTAATAAAAGAAGGAATATCTCCTGATAAAATCTTGGCTGTAACTTTCACCAACAAAGCAGCAAAAGAGATGCGGGAGAGGATTATGTTTGCCTTGGGTGCAGAAAATCTTTCTATGGGGGGTCTCTCGCAGGCCGGCGGGCCGAGAGTGAGCGCTCCGCGAACACGTGGAGACAGCGACCCCACAGAGAAAGGATTTTCTGTGCCCTTTGTTTCCACCTTTCACTCTTTGGGGGTTTATATAATAAAAGAAAACGCTAGATTGCTGGGATTAACAAAATATTTCACTATTTTAGATGAGGGGGATGCGATTTTGCTTATAAAAAACATCTTGAAAGAATTGGGCATAGATCCGAAACAGTATGACCCGAAAAAAATAAAAAATATAATTTCCCGAGAGAAGGGGAAGTTTACACATTTGGAAGATTACCCCGAAGGAAAGCAAGCTTCCTACGGGGCGGGTGCACTAGAAGGGATAGTATTTCAAGTATGGGGTTTATATGAAAAACAAAAAACAAAAGAAAATTCTTTAGATTTTGATGATTTGCTTTTAAAAGCAACGAAATTGTTGAAGGAAAACGAGAAAATCAGAAAAATTTATCAAGAAAAATGGGACTATATACATGTGGACGAGTACCAAGACACAAATGAAGTCCAATATTTGATGTGTAAATTGCTCTCAGAAGAACATAAAAACATAGCTGTTGTGGGAGACAGCGATCAGCTAATCTACAGCTTTCGTGGCGCAAATCTGAAAAACATTTTAAATTTTGAAAAGGATTATCCGAAGGCAAAAATAATTTTGCTGGAACAAAATTATCGCTCTACAAAAAATATATTAGAAGCGGCGAATGAAATAATCAAAAAAAATAAATATCGGCCGGATAAAAATCTATTTACCGACAACGCGGAGGGTGAAAAAATTGGACTTTATGAGGCTTTGGATGAAAACGACGAAGCCGACTTCGTCGCCACGAAAATCTTAGAGATTTTAGACAGCTCCGCTGATTCTTCCTTTGCGGGGTCTCTGTCTCCGCGTGCTCGCGGAGCGCTCACTCTCGGCCCGTCGGCCTGCGAGAGTCCCCGTAAAGAAAAATCTGCTGCGCTTTTGTCCAACATCGCTATACTTTATCGAGCGAATTTCCAGTCTCGCGCGCTGGAAGAAGCGATGCTTCGCTATAATATTTCATATCAAGTTCTGGGCGTTAAATTTTTTGAAAGAAAAGAAATTAAAGACACCCTAGCATATCTCCGCGCCGCCTTAAATCCCGATAGCTTATCCGACATAAAAAGAATAATTAATTTCCCAGCGCGCGGTATCGGAAAGGTCACTTTAGCAAAAATTTTTGCTGGCGAGAAATCCTCGCCCATAGGGCTACGGCCGAGGGAAGATTTGCCGATAAAAATGAAAATTAAAGTTGATAATTTTTATCAAATACTGGAAGAAATAAAAGAAAAAATAAAAACGGAGAAAGCGAGTGCAGTAATAAAATTTGTGGTTAAAAAATCTGGAATTGAACAAGAGCTTGCGAGCGGGGGAGAAGAAGACATAGAAAGACTTGAAAACATAAAAGAGCTCGCAACCCTTGCGCTAAAATATGATAACCTGCCTGCGCAGGCAGGCCTAGAAAATGGTGCTGGTGTAGAAAAGCTTTTAGAGGACGCATCGCTTGCTTCAGATCAAGATTCGTTAATTGACCCCGTTAGAAGTCGCGCTCACGACAAAGTCGCGAGTCCTGTGGACCGCGGCGCGGCTACTTCTAACGGGGTAAAATTAATGACCGTGCACGCCTCAAAGGGTCTTGAATTTAAGTACGTTTTTGTCACCGGCCTAGAAGACGGACTTTTCCCCGCCTCCGCCAAGGCTTCGGCGGGCAGGCCCCACGAAAAAGAAGATACTGAGGAGGAAAGACGACTTTTCTATGTCGCCCTCACCCGTGCAAAAGAAAAACTCTTCTTGTCCTTTGCAAACTTTCGCACCATTTTTGGTTCTAGAAACATAAATGCGCCATCAGAATTTATTTCTGACATTCCGGTGGATTTGTTGGAAAAAGAGGGGGAAACCGCTATAGCTCATAATAAACTGTTACCAAGAAGTTAATCTCTCTTGTTACCGAATCGTCTTTGAATATCATATACTTTCTTTAATCTTTTTTCCATTT
>LBZL01000014.1 GCA_000994705.1 Candidatus Nomurabacteria bacterium GW2011_GWB1_40_7
AATGGAAAAAAGATTAAAGAAAGTATATGATATTCAAAGACGATTCGGTAACAAGAGAGATTAACTTCTTGGTAACAGTTTATTATGAGCTATAGCGGCCCGGTAGTCAAATGAAAAAGAAAAGCTAAAATAGGATATAGATATTCGGAAAAGAAAACGATAAAGACAAGCAGTAAAATTAAAGAGTATCGCTCGTAAGCCAGAATAAAAGAGAAAGCGGATTCGGGCAAAAAGGAAAAAAGTATTTTGGAGCCGTCCAAGGGCGGAATCGGAACCAAGTTAAAAATCGCCAAAGCCAAATTTACTATAACAATAACTGAAGTTATAAAATAAAAATCGGCAGACAAAGCAAAGCCGGACGAAATCCGAATAATAATTCCAAAAATGACAGCGATAAAAAGATTGGCCAGAACTCCGGCGGAAGCCACGGCCAGCGTCCCCCATTTTTTATTGCTTAAATTATTCGGATTGTAAGGCACCGGCTTCGCCCAGCCGAAGATAAAACCCGCCTGCGTGAGCACCAGGACCGCCGGTAAAAGAATTGACCCGAACAAATCCAGATGCGGAATGGGATTTAAAGTAAGGCGTCCGGCATTTCTGGCGGTATCATCACCGAAATATTCCGCCATGAAACCATGCGAAACTTCGTGAATCACGACGGACATAATAAGTATGACTATATAAAAAATTGCATTGGTTGCGTCCATATAAACTTTATGATAACATAAGCGGAATGAAAAAAATATGCGCGATCACAAAAAAGGGTTCAGTAATCGGAGGCGGATATTCAAACCGCACTCGCGCCACCAAATTCAATCCGACCGGCAAGAAAAGAAAATACCCGAATCTTCAGAAGAAGAAGATTTTTATTCCTGAGCTTAACAAAACAATCAATATAGAAATCTCCGCTCGTGGCATGCGCACCTTAAAAAAACGCGGCACCTACGCGACTCTCCTCAAAGCTGGATTAATACAAGCAAAATAAAAAACAAAAATCCCCTGAGCTTATCGATGGGGATTTTTTAGTTTGTATTTATCTTTTATGTGTGTTAAGTTTTTATACAGAGACAACCTGTCGGTTGTCACCAAGGAGGTGCACCACGCCGAGAGCATCCCCCTTTCATCTGTTCCTCAACCGTAGGAAGCCGTTCACCCGAAGTGAAACACTTTCAGGCCGAGAAGGCGGCCAAGAAGGGCATCTTCTGCTAAAGTCTGGGGGCACGCTCTCCAGCTGAAGCAGTCCAAACCCCGCCGGGGAGCCTTCGGGCTCCCCGGCATCACCAAAATCGTTAAGATTTTCTTTACATAGAAAACTCCTGGCGGTTTTTTTATTTTGCGCCGGCACAAAGGTTAAAGCATTCCCCTTTTTCTATTCAAACAATCAAGAATACCAAATAACATCACTTTTTAACGGCCGTCTAAATTTGATGTATTAATTTTTTATCTTTCGAATTGGAAATACTTTTACGCATTCACCAACTCCAAGATCGTGCAAACGAGCAGAAAATTCTTTTGGCAAGGGCCCTCTTCCCAGCCAAACACTTTGTTGTATCATTTCAAAATCCCACATTTTTAGTTGAGTACGAAGCCAATTTCTAATTTTTCTTTTCTTCTCCGGGATATCAAACAAAACCATAACTTTTACATCCCCTAATGGTATAAATAGGTCTTGTGTGAAAAAACGTGGCACTTATGCCATCCTTTTCAAAGCTGAAATAATAAAAATATAGTTACCTTTTATTTTTGTTCTAAAGATTTTAAATACTCAACGGCAGCGTTTAATAACTCTAATTGTTGAGGATATCCTGGGCTATAGCTTCTAGACTGCTCAATCTCTTTTCGTGCTTCCTCAATAGCCTCTTCAAGGCTAATCTTTCTTTCCGCCATTATTGCTTGAATCCCTTGGACAAGAGCATTCTTACTCATATCCTTTTCGGGAGGTTTTTCAGGCATTTTTTTATCTGGTGTCATATATTTTAATTATATATTATGCAGGCACAAAGGTTAAGGCATTTCCTTTTTTACCCGAACGACCAGTACGGCCGATGCGGTGCACGTAAGTATCGTAAGTTTGCGGCACATCGTAATTGATGACATGCGTGACATCAGGAATATCAAGTCCGCGCGCGGCAACGTCTGTCGCAATTAAAATATTTATTTTGTCTTTTTTAAATGAATCCAAAATACGAATACGTTCGCGACTTCTTTTATCGCCATGAATCGCGCCTACTTTAAATCCGGAATGCGTGAGCTCCTTGGCAAGAGTATCTACGCTGTGTTTCATTTCGCGGAAAATCAAAACTTTATCTGAACCATCTTTTTTCAAAACTTCGTGCAATTTTTCTATTTTTTCTTCTTTGGTTTTCACGCGAATGACATCTTGATCAATATTTTTTAGCGTTTCACCAGTAATCACTGAAATAAAAACAGGGTCTTTTAAATAATGTTCTGTTAATTTTTTAATTTCAGGAGAAAGAGTCGCAGAAAAGAAAAGGGTCTGATGTTCTTTGGAAGTTTTACCAATTATGTAAACCATCTCATCGCGAAAACCCATATCAAGCATTCTGTCCGCTTCATCCAAAACCACAGAATGACACGTTGATAAATCCAAAACTTTTTTATCAATTAAATCGCGCAATCTTCCGGGCGTACCGATAATAAACGAAACTCCCATTTTAATTTCTCTGATTTGCTTCATTATTGGGAGTCCACCCACGCAAGCCACAGAAAACATACCGAAACCAAAAGCAAGATTTTTGAAATCACTTTCGATTTGAAGCGCAAGCTCGCGAGTCGGCGCCATTATCAAAACTGTTTCCCTTTTATTTTGCCCTTTAGTCTTATAAATTTTTTCTATCAAGGGCAAAAGAAACGCAGCAGTTTTACCTGTGCCAGTATTCGCCATACCGAAAACATCGTGCCCTTTTATGACTGGTGGAATAGCTTGGTCTTGAATGGGTCGAGGATTTTTATATCCCGCTCTTTCAATATTTTTGTGCAACTGTTTGCCAAAAGGAAAATCGGCAAAAGTATGTTTTGCAACATATGGTTTTTCTTCCGCGCGTGTTCCTTTTTTTATAAAACGAGAAAAATCTATATGCTCACCACGAGATCTTTTATTCCCTCCTCCTCTTTTTGGAGAAAAACGGGAACCATTAAAAACTCCGTGAGGACGACGGATAGATTTACTCGTGCTAAAGCGACGAGGCGCATGCGAGGGGCTAGAAGCCCCACGCGTAAAACTGCGTTTGTTTATCATATATTTCTTTTTGTGTTATGGACATCAATCCCGCGACACAAAAGTCATAGATGATTTCCACAAGCGTCAGTCTCGTTAAGTAATAGTTGAGAATGATATTAAAAGAGTAGCATTTTTGCCTTTATTTGTCAATCCCGTTAGAGGTCGCGAGGGCTCCCAGCGCCTCTACCTCTAACGGGATCAACGTTTTATTAATTTAGATAAAAAAGTTATAATGACACCATGCAAGGCAAGCATGCAGATGAATCATATCTAGATCTACTAGAATATATTATGGAAAATGGTGCCACGAAGAGCGACCGCACTGGTACCGGCACAAAAAGTATTTTTGGTTATCAAATGCGATTCAACCTAGCAGACGGCTTTCCTCTTCTAACTACTAAAAAGGTGCCAATCAAGGCAATCATCCATGAGCTGATTTGGTTTTTGCACGGTGACACAAACTTAAAATATTTGGCAAACAATAACGTTCATATCTGGGACGAGTGGCCCTATAAGGCGTATTTAAAACAAAACAATCTTCCGATTCCAGAGATAAACGGAGAAGAATGGAAAAAAGGAATGACAGAATTTGTTGAACGAATTAAAAATGATGAAAAGTTTGCAAAAGAATATGGGAACTTAGGCCCTATTTATGGTTCACAATGGAGATGCTGGCCAGGAGAAAATAATGTTTGCTTAGATCAAATAGGTACGGCAATTGAGATGATCAAAAAAACTCCAGACTCACGCCGAATAATTGTTTCTGCTTGGAATGTTGCGGACATCGAGGAGATGGCAAAAGCTGGACTTCCTCCGTGCCATTGTCTCTTCCAATTTTATGTAGCCGATGGTAAATTGTCTTGCCAGCTTTATCAGAGAAGTTGTGATACTTTTCTCGGCGTACCGTTTAATATTGCTTCTTATTCCCTGCTCGTAATGATCATTGCGCAAATTTGTGATCTTAAACTTGGAGAATTTGTCTGGACCGGAGGCGATGTACATTTATATTTAAATCATTTAGAACAAGCGAGGTTACAGCTCTCCCGTCGCAAAGATATTCGCCCAATGCCAAAAATAAAAATTAATCCTGATAAGAAAAAAATTGAGGATTTTATGATAGATGATTTTGAGCTCATCGACTATAATCCGCACGAAGGTATAAAGGCGCCTATCGCTGTATAAAATTATGATTTCAATCATCTCCGCAATTGGTAAAAATAACGAAATTGGAAAAAAGAATGAACTTCTTTGGAATTTACCTGTGGATATGAAGCACTTCAGAGAAACCACTTCCGGGCACACAGTAATAATGGGACAAAAAACTTTTGAATCAATCGGCCGACCACTCCCAAAACGTAGAAATATTGTTTTAACTCAGGATAATAATTTTAGGCCAGAAGGAGTAGAGATAGTTCATTCGCCAGAGGAACTTGAAAAATTACTTAAAGAAACATCTAGTCCAAACGAAGAAAATTTTATTATCGGTGGAGGTATGATATATAAATTATTTATAGAAAAAGCAGACAAACTTTATATCACACAAGTAGATGTATCATTCCCCGATGCTGACACATATTTCCCAGAAATAGATAAAAATATTTGGGTGAAGGCAAAAAACGAAAAATATTCAAAAGATGATTTAAATAAATACGATTTGGAGTTTGTAGAATATATTAGAAAATAAATTTACCAACCTCCACCACCACCTCCGCCACCGCCGCCGCCCGAGGAACCTCCGCCTCCGCTACCCGAGCCCGATGGCGAAGAAGTCATTGAAGATGAGGCATACGAACTAAAGCTTGATAAAGAATTACTAAACATCACCGCACTGAAAGCGGTATTGCTCGATCCAGAATACCAAGACGGCGGTGTCGTATAAATTCCTTCAAATTCTTTCGCCCAAATATTGGCAACACCGAGGACCATGGCATAAGGCAGTAATTTTTCAAATATTTCTGGTTTTTTCTCTGGAGCATTATGAAAGAGTAATCGGTCCTTCTCCGCAATTCGCAAATAATCTTTAAGACCAAGAATATATTCTCGAGTGGCGACACCTTTTTCTGTTTTTGCTGGATAAAAATATGAAACAATTCCATAGATAATAAAAGAAAGGAAAATCCCAAACATAAGCGGAAACGGATTGCCGTTAAAAAATAAAACACCAAGAATTCCTCCGAAAAATCCAGAAGCCCAAATTGTCATAAATATCATTAGAATCAATCTACCGGCAGAATTTTTTATTCCTCCGAGATTTTTATAATATCCCTTAGTTAAAAGACCATCTGCCGCAGAATCTGCAATCCCTTTTATTTGTGAATAAAATACATTTCGGAGGTCTGACAACTTAACGACTTCCGAACTAAATAATCCCCTTAAAAGCTTTCGATCAAATTCATTCAGCGCATCTCCGGAGTCTTTTAGTTTTGTAAGTTCGTAATCAGTAGTATTAAAAAGTCCTAAAACTTTCTCCTCTGTTTGTTTTATTTTCAAAAATCCTTTTGTAGCTAAATAAATAATCTCCGCGGAAATATTACTCGCAGATATTTTTTCACTTAAAATTCCCGTCACCTCCATTGGGGTTAAATCACCGGGCACATCATACTGTGACACTATCACCCCGGTACCTTTCGGGTCTTTCCCTTTTTTATACCAATGTCTCAAAGAAAAAATTAAAGTGAGAAATGGTAATAATATTGCTATGAGCCATGGCAATAATGTGTCTAAATATTTTTCTGCCCACGTATAAGGAGTAACAATTCCTTTTGGAAAGCTGACAGCGACAGTAAGTCCTTCTCCCGCACCCAAGGGCACCGGGGCAGTAAAATTGTACGATAAATTATCTGCCTCATTTTCCAAACTACATTGCTCTGTGCTACCTTCCAGACCATAATAACAAGATGATTGAATAGCTGTGACTCCAGACGGTAAAAATACAGTTGCGCTCGCGGCATAAATAGGGATATTCCAATCATTGCCGGTTACATTCCAATATATTTCATCAAAATCCTTAAACTGGGCAACGGCTTTCGTGGCATGATATTTTATAATATATGTCCTCTCCCCGGTAAAGGTTACATCTGGATCACCCATTTTTATTTCAAAGTTCGAACCAGAATCAGATGATGTGGTAAAAATGTATGGATTATTGTTTTCATCAACTGCATTTACGTTCTCAATTTTCATTTTGTGACCCCAAGAAGAACGTGGAACAATATTGCGAAGCAAACCGTGCCTTTCTATCTCGCCTGTGTTGTAAACAATGTTTTCTACCACATCAATAGAATTATCAGCATTTACAAAAATATCTGCGTGAAAATTCACTATAGCCTCTTGTGAAAAATCTGTGTCCTCATTTTGCGCATAAGCAACACCAAAAAAAGACAGAGAAATTAATACTCCAAATAACAATATAAATAAGATTTTATTTTTCATCCCGTTAGAAGTTATTATTAATAAAGTTTAATCTTAGCCGTTCCGTTAGTAAACTTCTAACGGGATTCATTTTTTTCTAAAAGTTCCTTAACAATTTTATCTACTTGTTTGTATAAATCTTCAAAACTACCATTGTTATCAATCACAATATCAGCAACTTCTTTTAGATTGGCAATCTGGAGCTCTGTTTCCAACTCGTGATCTTTTTTAAATTGTTCAAATGTCTTGCCCGTATCATCTACATTTTCCTTTCTCAAAATAATTCTCTGGTACCTTTTCTCCATATCCGTGCTGATAAAAACTAGTCTGAACCCAGGTAATTTTTTAAGATAAACAATGTCCGCTAACCTCCGAACGCCGTCGACAATAATAATTTCTCGTTCGTCTTTTTTTACATCTTCATATATAACTTTTGCCAAAATATCTTCAGAAAAATTTTTACGCAGGACAGTAGATATTTTTGAGATATTTTCTCTGCTGTGCTCTAGATACAAACGATTTAGAACGTCGCGCAAGATAGTAGAAAATCGGTAAGAACTAGCTTTATAATTTTTTGTTAAATATTCTGTTGTTGTCCCTTTGCCGGCTGCAATTTGACTCGTTAATCCTAAAATAATTTTAGACATAAATTACATATCCTTATAGGTTTGCATTTTATTATTCAGTAATTCAAATTTGACTTTTGCTTCCTTGAACAATTTTTTACTTCTTTCGCCAGCATGATAATCTAAGTTGCAAACAACTCTTTTTATGCCTGCGTTAATAATCATTTTTGCGCAAGTATAACAAGGTGTCATGTGAACATAAATTGTCGCGCCGTCTAATGCAATTCCAAAACGTGCAGCGTTAACTATCGCGTTTTGCTCAGTGTGAACAGTTCTAACACAATGCCGGCTCTTTGTTCCATCTTCGTGTATCACTGTATGCATTTCGTGCCCCGTATCGTCGCAATGTGTGGTATTCATGGGCGAACCAATATACCCGCTAGACAAAACCCTTTTGTCTTTAACAATAACGCAACCTGATTTTCCTCTATCACAAGTACTTCTTGTACCAACAAGCTCAACTAGGTTTAAAAAGTATTCATCCCAAGAAGGCCTTTTGTCTTTCGCTATTTTTTTAATCTCTTTTTTCATCCCCTAAATATACTCCTAAAAATTAATCTTTAACTTCTACCCACACATATTTTTCTGCTGAAAAATATGTGTGGGCACACCTCGCCCCGTTGGGCTCCGGTCGATAGAAGTGAATTACTTCACTTCTATCCCCATAGACCGAGCAGAACCAGCAATAATATTTATCGCGCCTTCGTCGTCTTTTGCATTTAAATCAGCCCTTTTTTTGTTTGCTATTTCAAGAGCTTGGGCTTTAGTAATTTTACCTACTTTAGTCGTAGCATTCTTTCCAGAACCTTTTTCTACTCCAGCTACTTTCAAAATAAGTCCTGTTACTGGAGGAGTTTTTATAACGAAATCATAGCTTCGGTCTTCGTAAACAGTAATGGATACACCGACTTTATCTCCTGCCATTTTCTGCGTAGCGGCGTTGAATTTGGTAACGAAATCTCCGATGTTGATGCCTGCCTGACCAAGCGCCGGCCCCAAAGGTGGCGCGGGGGTTGCCTTGGCAGCTTGAATTTGTAATTTAATTTTTTTGGTTATTTTTTTTGCCATTTTTTAATTCGTAATTCGTAATTGATAATTCGTAATTCTAATTTATATCTTTTTAACTTGCAAGAAATCCAGCTCCACCGGAGTCTCGCGGCCAAACATTGAAACGAGCACTTTAACCTTGCCCCGATCCTGATCTATTGAATTTACTTTGCCTTCAAGGTCTTTAAACGGGCCATCGGCGATACGGACAGTCTCGCCGACCGACATGTCAATATTGTGCTTGGCGATGCCGGCATCCATTTTTTTGAACAAATAATCAACTTCTTCTTTTTTAAGAGGAACCGGATTCACGCCCGCGCCAACGAAACCGGTTACCCGCGGAGTATTGCGCACGACATACCAAGAATCATCGGTCACAATCATATCAACCAACACATAACCCGGATAAATTTTTTCTTCCACTTCCACGCGTTTGCCACCTTTAATTTTTATTTTCTTTTCAACCGGCACGATGACATTAAAAATTTTGTCGTTCATTCCCAAAGAGTCTATGCGCTGTTTCAAATTGCGAAGAACTACGTTCTCGTATCCGGCATAAGTATGGATAGCATACCAATTTCTAACTCCCAATGATTCTTGTTTCATAATAAATTTAAGGAGTGATTATTTTCTGCAAGCCCTGCGAAAAAATAAAATCAAATACTCCTAGATAATACGCAATAATAACGGACAGGATTATAACAATTAAGGTATAGTAAAAAGTCTGGTTTTTTGTCGGCCAGATAACATGTTTCAGTTCTGTTTTTGTCTCTTTTAAATATTCGGTAATTTTTGACATGTTTATCAAAAAGCCCCCTTTCAAGGGCTTTCTTAATAGTACTCTTTTTGCCAAAATAGTCAAATCCCCCTTGCGTCAAAATATATCCTATGTTATGCTTCCCGTATATGAGTCCTGTCAGAACAGGGCTTTTATTTTTAAAAATTTAATAAAACAATATATGTTAGACCTAAAAACATTCAAATCGGCGCTGGAGCAATTAGAGGAAGAGAGAAAAATTCCGAAAGAAAAAATCCTGGAAGCCATTGAGCAGGCGATGGCGGCGGCCTACAAAAAAGATTACGGCAAAAAGGGGCAGATTATCCGAGCCAAGTTTGATATGGAGACAGGTAAGACTGATTTTTTCCAAGTGAAAATCGTGGTGGATGAAAGCATCGCCATAATGAACGAAAGCGAGGAAATAAAGGGGGAAAACGATGAGCGCGTGCATTTCAACGCGGAGCATCATATTCTTTTAGAAGACGCGAAAAAAATAAAAAAGGGGGTAGAGTTAAACGATGAAATAATTTTCCCCCTGGAAACAAAAGACGATTATGGACGGATCGCCGCGCAGACAGCCAAGCAAGTCATCATTCAGAAAATCCGCGAAGCGGAACGCGCCTCCATCATCAACGAATACGGCACAAAAGAAGGCGAAGTTATTTCCGGCATCGTCCAAAAAGTGGAGCGAGGCAATGTCTATGTTGATTTCAACAGAGCTACGGGAATACTGCCGACCGAAGAGCAAATTCCCGGCGAATATTGGCAGCGCGGACAGCGCGTCCGGGCCTACCTTTATAGCGTGGAAGACACCCCGAGAGGCATTAATTTGCGCCTCTCCCGCGCGCATCCGAAATTCATAGAAAAACTTTTCACGGTGGAAGCGCCGGAAATAGAAAACGGCGTGGTAGAAATAAAGTCGGTCGCCCGCGAAGCGGGAGCGCGTTCTAAAATCGCCGTTCATTCAAACGACGAGCATATTGACGCCGTCGGTTCCTGCGTCGGACAAAAAGGCACCCGAGTGAACACCGTCACTGGAGAACTCTCCGGAGAAAAAATTGACATAATCCCCTGGTCTCCGGATCCTGTGCAATTCGTTTCCAATTCCCTCTCTCCGGCAAAAGTCATTTCCATCAAGCTAGACGAAAAAGAACATAAGGCAACGGTGGAAGTGGGGAACGATCAGCTGTCGCTCGCTATCGGCAAAGGCGGACAAAATGTGCGTCTCGCCGCCAAACTTACTGGATGGAGAATAGATATAAAAGGCGATGGCCTGCCTGCGCAGGCAGGAAAAGTAGCTGCTTCAACAGACGGAGAAAAAGTTGAAATAAAAGAGGAATAAAAAATTATTAATAAATAATAAAAAAAATATGAATTCATTTTTATTGTTTGCAGTCGTTAGTTCGGTTGTCGCTATTCTATATGGTTTGTTTTTAGCTAGATCAATTTTGAAAAAGAGCCCTGGAAATGCTCGCATGCAAGAGATTGCTAAAGCTATCCAAGAAGGAGCTTCGGCATATTTAAATAAACAATATAAAACTATCGGCATGATTGCCATAGTGCTTTTCTTTATTATTGGTTTCATGGAAAAACTTGGTTGGACGATGGCTTTCGGATTCTTAGTCGGCGCTGTTTTCTCCGCGCTGGCCGGATATGTAGGCATGAATGTATCGGTCAGAGCAAACGTTCGAACCGCCGAAGCGGCTAGAAACGGAATGAACAGCGCGCTTTCTTTGGCTTTTAAAGGCGGGACAGTGACGGGCCTTTTGGTCGTCGGTCTGGCTCTTCTCGGCGTGACCGCTTTTTATGCAATTACCAAGGACGTCACCGCGCTTATTGGGCTCGGTTTCGGCGCTTCGCTTATTTCTGTTTTTGCGAGATTGGGCGGAGGAATTTTTACTAAAGCAGCTGACGTCGGCGCAGATTTGGTCGGCAAGCTTGAAGCCGGTATTCCAGAGGATGATCCGAGAAATCCGGGAGTGATCGCGGACAATGTCGGCGATAATGTCGGCGATTGCGCCGGCATGGCCGCCGACCTGTTTGAAACTTACGCCGTTACTTCCGTCGCCACAATGCTTTTGGGTTCGCTTCTTTTTATTAATTTTGAAAATGCCATTCTTTATCCTTTGGTTATTGGCGGAATGGCAATTTTTGCCTCTATTGTCGGGACTTGGTTTGTGCGCTTGAGCAAGCCAAAAAATGGGAAAAAAATAAACATCATGGGCGCATTGTATAAAGGTTTGATCGCTTCCGGCATTATCGCTGGAGCTTTATTCTACCCTGTTACAAAATTACTGATGTCCGGAAATGGCAAATATGAGGTAATGGATTTATTTATTTGTTCTCTCGTGGGCCTTTTGGTGACCGGAGCTCTCGTCGTCATCACCGAATACTTTACTTCCACAAAATATTCTCCCGTGAAATCAATCGCGCTTGCATCAGTCTCTGGACATGGCACAAATGTTATTCAAGGTTTAGCTATTTCGATGAAGGCAACCGCTTTGCCACTTCTCACTATCGTTTTGGGAATATTAATTAGTTATTATTATGGTGGCCTTTATGGAATAGCCGTTGCCGCCATGTCTATGCTTTCAATGACGGGAATTATTGTGGCTATCGATGCTTATGGTCCGATTACCGACAACGCTGGAGGTATTGCCGAGATGGCAGAGCTTCCAGAATCGGTTCGAAATGTCACTGACCCTCTTGACGCCGTAGGAAACACCACCAAAGCCGTCACCAAAGGTTACGCTATCGGTTCGGCGGGTTTAGCAGCCCTCGTTCTCTTCGCCGCTTACACGGAAGAAATTATAAAAGCCGGAAAAAGCATTTCTTTTGATCTAAGTAACCCGTATGTGATTGTTGGTCTTTTCTTGGGAGGGCTTCTGCCTTACTATTTCGGCGCTCTTTGTCTGGAAGCGGTGGGAAAAACCGCCGGCAAAGTAGTGGAGGAGATTCGCAGACAATTCAGGGAAATAAAAGGGATTATGGAGGGCACAGGAAAACCGGATTATGCCAAAGCTGTCTCTATTATCGCGGGCGCGGCCATAAAACAAATGATCTTACCGGCTCTGATACCGGTTTTGGCGCCGATTTTGGTTATCGTTCTTTTTGGAAAAGAAAAAGGTTTTGTAGTCTTGGGCGGACTCCTCGTCGGCTCCATTATTACCGGGCTTTTCGTAGCAATCTCCATGACCTCCGGCGGGGGCGCTTGGGACCCACAAAGCCGCCGTTACCGGGGATACTGTCGGCGACCCCTATAAAGACACGGCCGGCCCCGCCATCAATCCGATGATAAAAATCTTGAATATCGTTGCCTTGCTTTTGGTGGCTTTCTTATTGTAATATTCTTGGCTTTACAACGTCATAAATAGTGTATAATAAATGAGTGTCGATTTGTTTATTATCATCTTATTATTAATTATTAACTAAAAAAATATATGAAAAAATATTTAAATTTGTTTTTTGTATTAGCTTTAATGTTTTCTGTTGCGAACATAACCCGCGCGGAAGACAATGCTAATTTCGGAGAAAAACGCGATGAAATTCGCGCCGAAATGAAGCAAAAGATAGAAAACATAAGGGAGGAGGCAAAACAAAAAATGGATGCTTTGAGGGCTCAAATCAAAAATGAAAAAGACGCGGTAAAAGCAAAGGTAAAAGAATTGAGAATTGCCGGCCGAGAAAAAGCATTGGAGAGATTTGATAAAGCGGTAGAGAGAATGACCAATTTGAAAAATAAGGTTAATGAAAAAATAACCGAGCTTAAGGCGAAAGGAGTGGATACCGCGGAAGCCGAAGCTTTCGTGGCGACTGCCGGCGCCAAGCTGAATGAAGCTAAAGACAAAATAGCAGAAATGAATACGCTTCTTGCTTCATCAATTGAAAAACTTACTTTGGAGCAAAAAACAGAATTGAGAAAATTAGCGCAAGAAACCCAGACACTGCTGGTGGAATCTCACCGGGCGTTAAGAGATGCGGTAAAATCATTGAAGGACGCGGTAAAAGCAAAAATGGAAAATGAGGGCGACGATGATGGTAACGAATAGATTATAAAATTATAAAGTTTATAACATTGCGGATTTAAAAATATGGAACCAGAAAAAAAATCAAATGGAGCGTTAATTGGATTAATAATAATAATCATTATCCTTATTGTCGGCGGCATCTACGTGTGGCAAACAAATAAAACTAAAGAAAATCCGCCACAGCTGTTGCCTGAAACTGTTACCACTGGGGACTCTGATGAGTTGAATGTCCTGGAACAGGATTTGAATGCGGCGGACACGAATGTCGGCGTTGACGTGAACGGCATAGATTAGAAAGGTTCCGGAAAAATCCCCGATTAGTTAATCGGGGATTTTTCTTTTTTTGACAAAACAAGCGAATAAATATAAGATAACCAAATGCTGAAAATAAGCATAAAAAAACTACCGAAAAGCGAGGTAGAAATTGAGGGAGAGCTGGAATCTGAAATTTTTGAATCTTATTTCGCCAAGGCCCTAAAAAAAATCGGCGAAAATTTTGAAGTGGATGGTTTTCGCAAGAGTAAAGTGCCGGAAAATGTTTTGCTTTCTAAAATTCCGGAAATTCAAATTCTGGAAGAAATGGCGCAACTCGCGCTTAATGAGCATTATCCTAAAATTCTTGAGGAAAATAAAATAGACGCCATCAGCCGGCCGGAAATCAGCATTACAAAATTGGCGCGCAAAAATCCCCTGGGATTTAAAATCAAAACTGCCGTCTTGCCGGAAATTACGCTCCCCGACTATAAGAATATTGCTAAAAAGATAATTTCCGGAATCACAAAAGAAGAGAAAGATGTTGCTGTTTCTGATAAAGAATTAGAAAACACGATTATGGATATTCGTAAATCTCGCGCGCCGAAAGTACACATGGCAACCCCTCCCCAACCCCTCCCAGAAGGAGAGGGGCAAGCGCCTTCTCCTTCGGAGAAGGCGGAGGATGAGGTGAAACCCGAACTTCCGGAATTTAACGACGAGTTTGTTAAGGCGCTCGGACCCTTTAAGGATGTAAAAGATTTCAAATCTAAATTAAAAGAAAATATAAAACTCGAAAAAGAAAATAAATTAAAAGAAAAGACCCGACTAAAGATTATTGAAGAAATAATCAACAAAAGCGAGATGAATTTGCCTGAAATTTTGATTGAGGTGGAGTTGGATAAAATTCTGTACCGGATGGAATCTGACATTGTTCAAATGGGACTGAAGTTTGAAGATTATTTGAAACATCTAAATAAAACAACAGAAGATTTAAGAAAAGAATTCCGAAATGATGCAGAGAAAAAAGCAAAATTTGGTCTCGTGATAAATGAAATTGGAAAAAAGGAAAATATTACCGCCGACCCCGAACAAGTAGCCAAAGAAGTGGCAATGATTTTGGAACACTACAAGGAGGCTGACCCGGAACGCGCTCAAATGCATGCCGAGAACATTCTCACGAACGAAAAAATATTCCGGTTTTTGGAGAGCCAAAGTTAAGCCAACTTAAAATACTTAAACAAAAATTCTCTAGTTTGCATTGGCCAAATGGTAAGAAATAGTATTTCGTTGACTGGAACCCACTCCACAGAATATTGGTCCTTTTCATTTTGTTTTTTGTATTCTGGCGAATTTTCGCTAAGTTTTACTACCTCTCCTTCAAAATTTCCTATCAAGAAAATTCTATTTCTACAAATATCGTCTGTGTAATCTAAAACTTCTTTAAGCCCACTTCCCTCGAGTGTAGTTTCCTCTTTTAGCTCCCTCAAAACCGCGTCTTCAATGCTTTCCCCTTCTTCCGTCATACCTCCAGGCAAAACATAATATTCTTCTCCATCTCTAAAACGATGTACCATTAAAACTTTTTCGTCTCTTACCACTAAAGCCGTTGCTCGAATTTTTTGCATACAAAAATAGTACCATATAAATACTCCTCACCCCTACCCCTCTCCGAATTACCAGAGAGGGGGAAAATACAAAATCTTTTTATAAAAACTTCTTTATTTCTTCTTTTATCTTGGTTAAAACATTTTCTAAATCTTTTTCTACTTCAGAATTCCAAAATCTTATAACTTTTATATTTTTAGATTTTAAATAATCCGTTCTCATTTCATCATATTCTTTATTTTCTTTTATATTGTGGCTAGAACCATCAAGTTCTATGGCAAGTTTTATTGGAGGTGCATAAAAATCAACAATAAACATATCAATTGGGTGCTGTCTTCTCCATTTTATGCCAAGATTTTTATTTCCAAGTTTTTTCCAAAGTATTTGTTCTGTCTTGGTCTCTTCTTTACGTAAATATTTTGCTTTAATTATTGTTTTTAATTTAACCACAAATTAATAATATATTTATTTGTTGTTTATTGCATCTTTTTCCCCTCGCCAGTACTCTGGAGAGGGGTCAGGGGTGAGGTTTGAAAAAAAGGAAAATTTTGATATAATACCTCCATGTTAATACCAACAGTTATTGAAAAAAGTCAGTTTGGGGAGCGAGCTTATGATATTTACTCTCGTCTTTTGCGTGAGCGTATTATCTTTTTGGGCGGACCGATAGACGACCATACCGCCAATATTATCATCGCCCAGCTCCTTTTTCTTGAATCCGAAGACGCTAAGAAAGATATTTTTCTTTATATAAATTCCCCCGGCGGATCTGTTACTTCCACCATGGCTATCGTGGACACGATGAACCATGTGCGCCCCGATATTTCCACTTTTTGCGTAGGTCTCGCCGCTTCCGGCGGAGCCATTATTTTATCGGCGGGCAAAAAGGGCAAACGCTTTATTCTTCCGAACGCGGAAGTAATGATCCACCAGCCAATGGGTGGAGTAGAAGGTCAGGCGACAGATATCGCGATAACGGCAAAACACATTTTGAAAACCAGAGATAATTTAAATAAACTTTTAGCTAAGAATACCGGCAAAACTTTGCAACAAATAGAAAAAGATGTTGAGCGAGATTTTTTTATGGATGCCGAAGAAGCGAAAAAATACGGCATTGTGGACGAAATAGTCACCAAATCCAAAATCCCCACCTCTAAAAAAGACAGCCGCTATAGCTCATAATAAACTGTTACCAAGAAGTTAATCTCTCTTGTTACCGAATCGTCTTTGAATATCATATACTTTCTTTAATCTTTTTTCCATT
>LBZL01000015.1 GCA_000994705.1 Candidatus Nomurabacteria bacterium GW2011_GWB1_40_7
CAGATTAGTCGGTATCAGGATTTTTCTCAAAATGCGTTCGGATTTCGTCGTACAGAGGGAGCCAACAAACTAGATACGAACTCGGCGCTTTGCGCCGAGGCGTGTTTTTTGGTACAATAAATATGTTAACGCGATTTTATTTACCAGTGATTAAACAATATAAAAATTTATGAATTACGGAACATTAACTGACGCGGAAACAATCCAAAAGACCGTCAATGCTTTGGCGAAACGCGGCATTAAGGCATTTGCGGTGAACAGCGGAGCGGAAGCGCTGGAAAAGATAAAGTCGCTTATACCAAAAAACGCTTCGGTAATGAACGGCTCCTCCCGCACCTTGGAAGAAATCGGCTTTATTGATTATTTGAAATCGGGGGATCATGGCTGGAAAAATTTGCACGCGGAAATTCTCGCGGAAAAGGACCTCGCCAAACAAACGGAATTGCGCAAACAGGCCGTTCTGTCCGATTATTATTTAGGGAGTGTTCACGCGGTTGCGCAAACAGGCCAGTTTGTCATTGTCTCTAATTCTGGCAGCCAGTTGCCGCATATTGTTTTCACCTCGCCGAATCTTTTATTCGTCGTCGGCGCGCAGAAATTGGTTCCGGACCTAGACGCCGCCTTATCCCGCGTCCGAGAGTATGTGCTTCCCCTGGAAGACAAACGGATAAAAGATATCGGCATGGGCGGAAGCGCTATTTCCAAACTTCTGATTTTTGAACGAGAGCCGGATTTTATGGGAAGGCAAGTCCAGATTATTTTCGTTAACGAAAAGCTGGGATTTTAATTATTGATTATATTAAATAGTTTTCAACCATACAATTCTTGCTTGGTGCGGGAAATAGATTTATACTTAAATTGAATTAGAACCTGGAGGTGGAAAATGTTGAAACCAAAACATCGATATCGACGGGAAATGAGAAAAAAACTGCTGTGGTGGTGGTTGTTTGGTCGCAAACGTCAGCGCCCAGGAGGAGGAATCCCCGAAAATCTTGTGGGGGTGGACGAATCCCAGGACGAAAACGCCGTGTGGAATAATCGGCTAGGGGGCTGGGAGTTAAGGTCAAGGCCGGTGGAGAAAAGAAAAAATCTCAGATGGGTTAGCCGATTAAAGTGTTGGAAGTTGGAATCAAGGCTCGTACGAAAAAGTGGGCTAATCGTTTGAGGTGCTTGATAAGGGGCGACTTCGGTCGCCCCTATATTTTTTAATAAACAAAAGAAAAAGCGGTAACCCGAAGGTCGCCGTTTGGGATCGTGGATTAAGGGATAATGAAAAATATAAGTATGACCCTATTGTTAAATAATTATTAGAAATTATTTCGTTCCAAAATTTTGAATCCATACATTACTGCATCACAGAGAAAATTTTCCAATTGACTTTGGTCTCCTTTGGTTTGAGCTTTATAAAGATAGGTGTAATATAGTCGTTTATTTTCTTGCCTGATAATACTGGGTGGTATGTTAGCTTTGAGAAGCATTGCGCACATTAAAATTCGGCCAATGCGACCATTGCCATCAGAAAAGGGATGAATTTGCTCAAAATGACCATGAACTGAAGCCACCAAAGCAATTACATCTTTTGTTTTTTTATTCATTTCTTTGACAACAGCAGAAATTAAGTCGGGAATTTTTACATAATTAGCAACAGGTAAATTAACCCCTAAAATTCTCACTGCATGATTACGATAGAGTCCCGCATCGGGACGAATGCCATTCATCAAAATACCATGAAGCTTCAAAATCAATTTTTCATTCAATTTTTCATTTTTAGAAATATATTCAAAAAGATAATTAAGAGCTGTTTGATGATTTTTGGCTTCCAGTTGTTCAGTCAAACTTTTGTTGGGCAAAGAAACATTATCAAAAAGAACAGATGCGGTATCCGGTTCAGTTAAGGCGCTCCCTTCAATTTTGTTGCTATTATAGGTGAGCTTGAGCAGAAATGTGTCACGGATGTCAGGGTTATTCAAGATAAGGGCAATAATATTTTTGTATTTCGCAGATTTTTTATTTAGAACTTGTTTTTTGGCAACTAGTTGTTCTCTTGGAATAATTTTTTGTCCCGTTACTTCTTGGAATAACTCATCAATGACAACTTGTATTTTTGATCGAGGAATTGATTTGCCAGTCCACCAGCTGTTGAAAGTCACAAAAGAGACCCCAAGACGTTCGGCTAATTTGGTTTGGGTTAGTCCAGTAGCTTGTTTGATAATTTGTAATTTATTTTGAAGATTCATACACAACAGAATATCAAACTTTATAAAGTTTGTCAAATTCTTGAAACTTTATAAAGTTAAAAAAGGGTAAAAGAAAAAGCGGTAACCCGAAGGTCGCCGCTTTGCGCATCGCGCGAAATTTAGTCTGGAGGGTTTGATCCCTCCTCGACCCCGTTCTTAGTACTAAGGACACGGTAGAAATAGATATCCGTGCCCGGAAGGGGGTCTGAATCGAAGAACTCGGTTCCCGCAGGTCCCTTAGAAGCGATGAGCTCCCAAGGACCCTCTGCCCAAGCCGACCGATACACGGAGTATCCGTCGACAGGACCCACTCCCGACCCGCATGGCACCTCTGCCGTCTGCGGGACCCACGAACCACCCCCTGCGTTCATCAGAAGCAGGGTCATGGGGGGGACCCCGGTACATCCCGGGATCAAGGGTGAGGGGACAGAAGTTAGTCCGGCCACGTTGCCGTAGGTGTCCAAGTTTCGAACTTCTACGGTGTGTGGCACCCCGTTCGTCAGGTTTGTGACCTGGAACGGGGATGTTAGATTCCCGAGGAGAACCCCATTGTCCCAAACTTGCGTTTGGGCGACCCGGGGATCCTCCTCCAGCTCGTAATTTACTACATACGAGCTGTTATCCGCCACCCCATCAACGCGGGTGGGGGGCTCGAGTGGGGCGTTCCAGTAGTTGAAGGAGTACAAGTGTACTCCTTCAACTCCCACCGAATTGTCGGAGACGAAATACAGCTGGAGCTGTATTGTCTGTCCGACGTATGTGGAGGAGCGCAGGTCCAGGCGGATCCGGGTCTTATTGGTCATTGACCCGGTATATGCCCGGATGCCTCTCAGCCCCAGTGGTGGGGCCTCCAGCGACGTGGAGATGCTCATCGTCTGGCTATAGTCAGGGGACAGGACGCCCCCCTGACTTTTTACCTCGGACCATGTTGCTCTATGGTCCGTGGAAGCCCGGACGATGAAACCATCTCTCTTGAGCTCCAGCGCCCAAGAGAGCTGGAATTCAACTAGAGTGAGGTCAGAGACCTCAAACTCATAGTCTCCCCCGACCGTGAGCTCGTTGTGAGATCTCACTAGCGGGGACTGGAGAAAATATTCCGCTTGTTGGGTCTCCCCGTCCCAGACGGCGGTCCAGTCGTAGGCCGTGTCGGTTGTGGAATTCCACGTCCGACAGGCCGAGTCATTTGGCGAGCTGGACGAGGTCTCCATCCAGCCGAAGTTGTCCGAGCAGTCACTGGACTGCCCGAACACGGTGGAACAGAATAAAAAGAAAAAAATAACCATTGCGATCTTTCCCCTTGTGTTCATCGTCTCCTCCTATTTTTTTTCTGTCAAAGTTTTTGGGTAGGACCATTCCTCCCAAAAACGGTCAGTAGTTCCATAATTATTGTATTACAAGGGTTGACAAAAGTCAATAGGTTTAAAATGTAGTTATTAACAGCAGTTGACAAAAGAGACTTGACATTTTTTTAAGAATAGTAGATAATACGTTCTAATATTTAGGATTGATAAATATGCTATAAATAAGTAATAAATATTAGGTTTCGTGCGTTTTTATTAAAGGTCAAATAAGTTAATTATTAATAGGGTTTATAAAAATAGTAAAAAATATATGAAAAAAGTAAATTATATAGTTCGCGGTTTATTGGTTGCGGTATTGGCGCTTTCCAGCACTGTTTTCCCTAGCTTGGTTTTGGCGGCTGACAATGAAAGCGTTGCATTGCCGGGAGTTGACGCTCGCGCGATTGTCACAGACGGAACAACAAATTATGTTTCGGATTTTAACAGCACGGATGTTTTGACAGTGGATATTCCAGCAATCTCCGGCTCAGATAGTCTTAACGGCGACGGAGCTTATGGAATGTCATTTGCCGGCGGTAATCTTTTTGTCGCGACTGGAAAATATGACTTAGCTTCAACTAGCGGAGGTTTGCAAGTATTTGATTCAGCAGACCTTAGTACTCCGCTCTCTGTTTATGGAACAGATACTTATACCTACAGCAAAGTCTTCACGGTAGGCGATACGGCTTTTGTAGCTTTCTTGGATGATTCTTGGGTTCCTCAACTTGAATCTGTTTCGTATGCTGATACCGCCAATCCGGCAAATATTGGCACGGTTGCGCTTGACCCGACGGCTTCTACCGGCGACATCACTTCTCTTTTTGTTTCCGGAAATTATGCTTTCGTTGGAATTCAAGATGATGGTTCTGGCTCAGATGGCGGATATGTGAATGTCGTGGACATTTCAGATACTTCCGCAATGAATTTGGACGGAACATATACAACTTCTGATGCCGTAACTGCAGTGGCCGCGGACGGAAGCACCTTCTATGTTGGGCATGGAAATGTAGTTGATGTTGTAGATATCGCTACTTTGACTCTTCAGGACACTATAGATACTGGCTCAACAGTAAATGGTTTATTTACCGACGGAAACTATCTTTATATTGCCACTGAAAACGGACTTCAGGTGTATGCCTTAGATCTTTCATTTGTTGGTGAATTCAATACAGATATGAATGCTACAGCGGTTTCGGTTGACGGTGATTTTATTTATCTCGCAACAAGCGACGGAACAGACAGTGAAATCTTCAAAATCAAAATGGTGGTTATCACTTTGACCGGGGATAATCCTCAAACTGTTGAACTTGGCGCTGGTTACACAGAGCTAGGGGCAACGGTTAGTGATGATTCAGAACCAGTAATTGATACCTCAGACTTTGTTGACGCAATCGGTTCTTATACTATTGTTTATGCGGCAGTTGATGCTGATGGCAACTCCGGTCTTCAAGTTACCAGAACAGTGAATGTTGTTGATACTCAAGGTCCGGTTATTACTCTTGTTGAACCAAATCCACAAACCATACAACAAGGTTCTGGTTACACAGAATTAGGCGCAACGACTGACGATGGCTCATTAGTTCAGATTGACGATTCCGCTTTTGTTGACGCAATCGGTTCTTATTCTGTTACTTATGATTCGGTGGACGCTTCAGGCAATAATGCCGTTCAAGTTGTAAGGACAGTGAATGTCGTCGCTCTTACTCACACGATTACCGCTTCTGCCGGCGCTGATGGTTCTATTACGCCAGATGGCGCAGTTGTTACCGCTGACGGAGCCGATCGATCATTTACCATAACCCCCGATACTAACTACCATGTGCTTGACGTTTTGGTTGATGATGTTTCCGTGGGCGCGGTTACTAATTATACATTTACCAATGTTGTAGCTGATCATACTATTGTTGCCAGCTTTGAAGTTAATCCGGATACTTTCACCATTACCGCTTCCGCTAATCCCAATGGAACAATTACTCCTTCCGGAGCGGTTATCGTGAACAGCGGAGATGACCAAACATTCACCATCGCGCCTGATTCTGGTTATCGGATAGCTAATGTTATTGTTGATGATGTTTCCGTGGGCGAAGTTACCAGCTATACATTTACCGATGTTATGGCCGACCACACTATAGCCGCCAACTTCGCTTCTAGCGGATCTAGCGGTAGTAGTGGCGGTAGCGCTTCAGTCCGAAAGGAAATCCCGGGATGTGGAATGAGAACAACCGGATACAGCACAGTTACAGGCCAGTCTTGCGTGACAAATATTCCGCACGAAGAAGGCCAAGTTCTCGGCGCGGAGAAGTTCATTTTTACTCTCTTCTTGAAGCAAGGACAACCGCCGTATCCAACAGGCACTTACGCCAATGAAGTGATGGAACTTCAGAAATTCTTAAATGGAACTCCATACAATAGCGGACTCGTCGTGGATGGAAAATTCGGCCCCTTGACCAAATCAGCGGTTGTCAGATTCCAATTGGCTAATGGCTTGGTTGGCGACGGGCTGGTAGGTCTTCTTACTCGCGCTGTGTTGAATAGATAATATTAAACTTTCTGACAAAACCTCGCCTTTACGGCGAGGTTTTGTTTGTTATAATAGGCCTATATGATTTCTTGGTTTAAAAAACATTTTGTTCCGCACGAAGGGAATGAGCATCGCCCTCATATATTGCGCGATTCCAGCATTCGCAATATTGTTGCCATCGTTATCTTTTTGGAAATATTCGCTTTTTTAATACCAACTCTCACTCGCATAAATATGGAAGGCGGGATGGCGGCGGTTTTGCCGGGCGTTTTATCCGCTCTTGCGAATTACGAAAGACAGTCCCAAAACCTTCAAACTCTTGCAGTCAATCCGATTTTAAACCAAGCGGCGGAAATGAAAGCTATGGATATGGCGACAAAGGGATATTTTGCCCACACCAGTCCGGAAGGAAAAACTCCCTGGTACTGGCTTGAAAAAGCGGGATACAGATATCAGTATGCCGGGGAAAATCTGGCCATTAATTTCAGCGATTCAAAAGATGTTGCCAATGCTTGGATGGAAAGTTCCACTCATAAAGCTAATATTGTGAAGGGAAATTATACGGAAATCGGCACCGGTATCGCGAGCGGCCTATATGAAGGAAGAGAGACAATTTTCGTGGCGCAGGTGTATGCGAACCCGCTCGCGGAAACAAAAACTCAATCTCAACCCGTAAAAAAAGTCGCTTCATCGGCGACCCGCCAAGAAAACGGGGAAGTAGAAAATATCATAATTGCCGCAGAACCCACGGCCGTTCTTGGAGCGGAAGCCGCCAATACGGGAGAAGCTGAAAATGTTTCAATAAAACCGGTTAAACAGCCGGCATTCTGGCAGAAATTTTTTGCTTCGCCCCGTAGCGCGATGAATGCGATTTTATTTGCTGCGTTCGGAATAATTTCTCTTGCTTTGCTTTTGTATATAATTATGAAAGCAAGACAGCATCATCTTGATTTGATAGCCAACGGATTAATCGCCCTGGCCGTCATCGGAGTGATATTCCCTGTAAACCATTATTGGAGCCATAAAAATATGGTTATTACTCAAAGTCTGGACTACTCAATTGAAAACAAATAGATTCCAGAGTATAATATAACTGCTTATTAATTTAACCAAATAATATTTATGGCAAAAAGAGGAACCACGCTTAGCCCGAAAAAGAAATCAAGGCATTCGCATAAAACCGAGAAACGGCTGGAGATTAAGAGGCTGATGCTCGCGAAGAAATTTAAATAAAAATTATCAATTAAAATTCACAATAAGATGGAAAAAATAAAAAACAATGGCATTTGGATTATCGGCGCGGTATTGTTGGTTTTCTCTGCCGTTTTTTTCTTGTCCGCGCAAAATTTTTCAAGACAAGGGAGATTCGTGGAGGTAAAGGGTTTGTCGGAAAAAATAGTGAAAGCGGATGTCGCTATTTGGTCAATTAATTTTGACGTTAAATCCAATGATATTGATTCGCTTTACGCCAACATAGACAAAGACACAAAGACGATAACTTCTTTTCTTTTAACCAAAGGTTTTGAGGCGTCCGAAATAAACGTCGCTCCCGTCAATATTTATCAAGACACCTATAAAGATTCATTGTTCAGATATAACTCCAGCACCCAATTGTCGGTCTACACGAACAAAGTTGATATGGTTAAATCAAGCTCCAAAGATACTTTGTCTCTGGTAAAACAAGGCATTACCATGAGCCAAAATTCTATCATTTTTGAATTTTCGGATATCAATAGCGTCAAGCCGGAGATGCTGGCGGAAGCGATTAAAAACGCGAGAGGTGCGGCTCTGCAATTCGCCCAAGAATCCGGTTCTCGTCTAGGCAGGGTGGCGCGCGGGAATCAGGGCGTATTTGACATTTCGGACAAAGATCCGGGCTCACCCGAATATAAAAAAATCCGCGTGGTTTCCACCTTGAGATTTTTTTTGAAGTAGACGTTTCTAAAATATGAATAAAAAATCTTCCTCAAAAAAGACTAAAAAGGTGGTCATGGTCAGCGGGGGATTTGATCCGGTGCATATCGGTCACGTGCGATTGTTTAATGAGGCAAAAAAATTAGGCGATGAGTTGGTAGTGGTTCTCAATAATGACAATTGGCTAAAATTAAAGAAGGGATATGTCTTTATGCCGGAGCGCGAGAGAAAAGAAATTATTGAAGCTTTTGAAGCGGTGGACAGAGTTATTTTGAGCAGTCACAAAAAAAATACCAAAGATATAAGTATTGCTGAAAACCTGAGTTTGCTTTGCCCTCATATTTTTGCCAAAGGAGGAGATCGCCATGCCGGCAACCTCCCGACCAGAGAAGTGTTAGTTTGTAAAGAAATAGGCTGTAAAATAGTTAATAATGTGGGCCGAGGCGGCAAAGTTCAAAGTTCATCGGATTTGGTAAAAAAAGCGCAAAAACGGAAAATAAAAAAATAAATGAAACCCTTAAATAAATTTTCAGAAAAAGACCTTAGCAAAATAAAAATGATTGTTTTTGATGTTGACGGAGTGCTTGTTCCCAGAGGCACCAAAATAAAGCAAGCGGGAAATACGACTACTTTGGAAACAAAAGTAATTCACGAAAAACAAATAGAGCAGATAAAAGAATTATATAAGAGAGGTTTTTTGATAAACATCAGTTCCGGCAGAGGGCTTTATATGTTGCAAGAGATGTTCAGAGGCATCTTGCCTTTCGTCAGTCTTACTTACGAAAACGGCAGCGCTACTTGGCATAAAGGAAAAATTTATCAGCATGTCAACAGTTTTGAGTATCTAAAAAACATATTCCCAAAATTAAAAAAAATAACAAAGAAAAATGAAAATGTAAAAGGTTTTGAACCGAAAGAATTTATTATCACGATACATTGCAAGCATAAAGTAAAAGAGATTGAAGAAATAGTCAAAAAAGAGGGGAATCTTATAACGGTTTGGAATGGAGAAGCGTATGATATTTTAGTCAAAAAAGATCAAACCAAAGCTCTGGGTTTGAGGCATGCGATGAAAATTTTTAAATTAAAAAAGGAGAATGTTATGACTGTCGGGGATAATTATAACGACCAAGAATTATTAAAAGAAAGCGGAATGCCCATATCGGCCGACAAAAGCAGAGTGAGGGGGAAATTCTATGTTCCGCTCAAAGGTCGATTTCTTCCAGCAGATTTATTAATGCAAAAAATCTTATCACTATGAAAACACTTACCGTTAAAAAACCATGGGGGCAATTTGAGCAATTTACTCACAACGAAACAACTACGGTAAAAATTCTTTCGGTTAATCATGGCGGTTCTTTGAGTTTGCAATATCATAATCACAGGAAGGAGTTCTGGCGGATAATTTCTGGGCATCCGATCGTGACGGTAGGAGAAGATGTAAAAAGTGCAAATCCTGGAGATGAGTTTATAATAAAGGAACTGGAACCGCACCGGCTGGAGGCCAAAGACGACAACGTGCAGGTTTTGGAGGTATCCTTCGGGAATTTTGACGAGAATGATATTATAAGAATAGAAGATAAATATGGCCGCGCTTAAAAAGATAAAAAAGTCCCGATCTAAAACGTCGGGGAAAAAAATCAAAAAAGTTTTAAAGAAAAGGAAAGTAAAAGCCGTCAAGAAAAAAACGGTTGCAAAGAAGAAATCCCCTTTAGAGCTCAAGCGTTCAAAAAAAAATCCGATTATTGAACCGGAAAGCCATAAATATTGGGAATCAAAAGCGACCTTTAATCCTAGCGCTATTTTCCACGATGGAAAAGTGCATATTATCTATCGAGCCATAGGTGATAGCGATATTTCGGTATTAGGATACGTCAACAGCCGGGACGGTTATTCTTTTGATAAATACTCAAAAGAGTTGGCATATTATAATAAAGGAGAACAAGCTGTTAAAAAAGATTTTGTGTTTAAAATAAATTATGCTTCGGGTAATGGCTGGGGCGGAGGCTGTGAAGACCCCAGATTGACGCTAATAGGAGACAGGGTATATATGATTTACACGGCTTTTGACGGTTGGGGGTCTTTGCGATTGGCTCTCACTTCCGTAAGTTTGGATGATTTTTTAAAAAAACGTTTTAATTGGAAAGAGCCCGTTTTTATTTCTCCTCCCGGAGAAATACACAAAAACTGGGTTTTATTTCCGGAAAAAATTAAAGGCAAATACGCGATCTTGCACAGTTTTGCTCCGAAAATTCTGATTGATTATTTTGACAGCTTGGACGAACTGGACGGCAAAAAATTTATTAAAAGCGACAATACCAGACCAATAGATAAAAGCCGCGCTTGGGATAGCTGGTTTCGCGGAGTCGGACCTTCTCCGATAAAAACAAAATACGGCTGGCTGGTTATTTATCACGCGATGGACCACCGAAATCCGGATAGATACAGAATCGGCGCGATGATTTTAGATATTAAAAATCCGGCTAAAGTCCTCTATCGCTCTAAAGAGCCTATTCTGGAGCCGGAAGAATGGTATGAAAATGAAGGTTATAAAAGTGGGGTGGTATATTCTTGTGGAGCGGTTGTTAAAGATGGAGAACTATTTGTCTATTATGGCGGCGCGGATAAAGTGACTTGCGTGGCTACCGCCAATTTGGATAAATTTTTGAAAGAGCTGATTCAGCACAGCGTATCCAAATTAAAAAATAAAAAAATCGGGTAAAGATAAATAAATTTTTATGTATGTTGTAAAAAGATCTCATCACAATCCAATTCTCGCTCCCGACAGAGACCATTACTGGGAAGCCTTTGCCACCTTCAATATGAGTGTCATAAAAAGGGGAAAGACTTTCTATGGCGCATATCGCGCTATTTCGGCGGAAGATAAATTGCTTACTCCGCGACAAATTTCCACCATCGGTCTTGGCAAAGCGAAAGATGGCAGGCACTTTGAAGAGCGTAGGCCGTTTATTACGCCAAAAGAGGAGTGGGAAAAATACGGCTGTGAAGACCCCCGCCTTACCTATTTTGAAGGCAATTATTACATTTTTTACACTGCGCTTTCCAAGTATCCGTTTGAGGCCGACGGCATAAAGGTGGCAGTGGCTATTTCCAAAGATTTAAAAAAAATCAACGAACGGCATTTAATAACGCCTTTTAACGCTAAAGCGATGACCCTTTTTCCGGAACGCATTAACGGCAAAATCACGGTAATGGTGACCGTAAATACGGATATGCCTCCGTCAAAGATTGCCATAGCGCAAGTTGACGAGATAGAAAATTTGTGGAATAAAAATTTTTGGGAAAAATGGTATGCAAATTTAGACGAACACGCCATTGATTTGAAAAGAGCGCCGTCCGACCATACTGAAATCGGAGCTCCCCCCGTTAAAACCGCCCGTGGCTGGCTTTTATTGTATTCGCATATTCAAAATTATTTTCCCGGAGGAGACGGCTCTCGCGTATTTGGCATTGAAGCAGTTCTGCTTGATTTTAAAAATCCGCTTAAAATTATCGGGCGTACACGCAGTCCTCTTTTAGTTCCCCGAGAATCCTACGAACTTTTGGGTCATTCTCCCGATATCGTTTTTCCTTCGGGCGCGATTTTGGAAAAAGACACACTTTTTATTTATTATGGAGCGGCGGACACAACAACATGTATGGCCCATGTAAATCTGACCGATCTTTTGGGAACCATTCATCCCGAAATGACTCCCAGATGGAATTTTCTTCGTTCTTCCAAGAATCCCATTATTACGCCAAATAAAACGCATCCGTGGGAAGCCAAAGCTACTTTCAATCCGGCGGCGCTAAGAATACGGGGCGCAACACACATACTATATCGGGCGCTTTCCGAAGACAATACTTCTTCTATCGGCTATGCCAGAAGTAAAGACGGCATTACTATTAATGAAAGATCCGAACAGCCGGTATATGTTCCCAGAGAAGATTTTGAGTTGAAAAAAGTCGCTAGCGGAAATTCCGGCTGTGAAGACCCCAGATTAACCAAAATAGGGAAAATCATCTATATGTGCTATACCGCTTTTGACGGCATCGGTCCGCCGAGGGTCGCCGTCACTTCCATAACCGAGAAAAATTTTCTGCAAAAAAATTGGCAATGGGAAAAGCCCATTGTCATCACTCCCGCGGGTTTTGACGATAAAGACACTTGCATCTTCCCGGAAAAGACAAAGGGACAATATTTCATTTTGCACAGAGTGGGCGATGAAATGTGCGGGGATTATCTCAAGGCGCTCAATTTTAAAACACAAATAGTCAAAAAATGCACCAA
>LBZL01000016.1 GCA_000994705.1 Candidatus Nomurabacteria bacterium GW2011_GWB1_40_7
TAAATATCTCTGTTTTTGTTTTCATGGTCATACGACCACGGTAACCTATTTATGAGCTATCCACTCCTTTCTTGGTAACCTTTTTAATGAGCTAGAACGGAAACTAGCGGAATAAAAACAATTTATTTATAATGTCTATTGATATGATAATCAGAAATTTCATAGAAAAACTAGAGAACAGCAAGCTATCTTTTTGGGGAGGTGTATTTTTGCTTTTTACAATGATGTTCTTCAGGACTTTTCTGGAAAATTTTACCAACTCTAGTAATCTTTATCACCTGTCTGGAATCATTGACACTTTTTTCCATTACCCATTTTGGTTTTTAATCCTTTTTTTATCAATTTTTATCATTGCCAGAATTTTAACCAAGGAAAAAATAGAAAAAATAGCTAAAGTTGTAACTTTCTTTTCTTTCGCATTGCTTATCCCCCCAATAATTGACTTGATCATAAGCAAAGGCCAAATACCTTATAGTTTTATTGTTGGCAATTCTTCCCAATTATTTAAATTATTTTTTACCTATCTTGGCAGTAACGCCATAGGCATTGGAATAAGAATAGAAATAATTATTACCCTGATAGGTTTAGGTTTTTATATATTTTATAAAACAAAAGAAATCAAGCGCGCTATTGTTGGAATCATTGTTTTATATTCAGTCATTTTTATAATGGGAGTATTCCCAGCGTTTGTTTTTGGTGTTCAAAATGCGATTACAAAACAATATCAAACAATGGAAAAAAGTACTGTTGTTGATTTTTATTTTCATAAAGAACCGCTAAATGCAGTAACAGCCAATAGAACTTTTGTTTTGGACGCTGTGACAGACAAAGATTTTTATCCTCTGCCACAACAAAAAATTATAAATCAATATTCATTAACGCTTTCAATCATTTTTCTATTAATAAATGTGGTTTTGCTGGGATGGTGTTTATTTTTGTATTCTTCAAGAAAATTTTTTGCTGTACTAAAAAACTTCCGCTATCTACGAATAATTCACTATTTTTTAATGCTGTCCGTGGGCATTTATTTGGGCATAAACATTTTAGGAAAAAATCCTATTGGATCACTATTTGATTTACTGTCATTCCTTTCTTTATTCTTGGCGCTTCTTTTTGCTTGGCTTTTTACGGTTTGGGAGAATGACGAAGTAGACATTGAAATAGATAAAATCTCAAATCAAAGTCGTCCCTTGGCCCAAATTGAATCCATAGTATCGCCCGAAGAGTGGCAAAATTTAAAATTTATATTTCTAGTTCTTGCCCTTCTTTTTGCTTTCCTTTGCGGACTATATACTTTTATTTTTATATTGTTATCTCTTTTTGTAGCCCACATTTACTCTGCGCCACCCCTGCGCTTAAAAAGATTTCTGGGAATTTCGTCGCTTCTTTATGCTATACCAAATCTGCTGGTGGTTTGGATGGGGTTTTTTATGACAGCCGGCACCGAAAATTTAAGTGCATTTCCAACAAAATATAGTTTAGGAATTCTAGGAATTATTTTTTTGGTTGAGAATGGAAAAAATATTAAAGACATTGAGGGTGACAAAAAGGAGGGAATAAAAACACTGCCTGTTGTTTTTGGAGAGAAAATGGGAAAATTATTAACAGGATTTTGTCTTTTCTTAGGAGCCTTATTGGTGCCGTTTATTTTTTATTTTAATTTATACACTTTTTTGACAGCAATAATTTTTGGAATAATATTCTTTTTACTCACTATTAAAAAAAACTATAAAGAAAAATATCTAGTCTTTTCTGAAATTATATATATAATAACCTTTTTTGTTTTAATGAATTTGTAAAATATATGCATAAAACAAAAAAGTCATTAGGGCTAAAAAACAAAAATGTTTTCGCCCGAGCCAAAAAGGCTTTAGGGCAAAATTTTTTGAAATCAGGGGTTGCCTTAAAAAAAATTGTTGAAGCGGGAGAAATAAAACCCGGCCTGCCTGCGCAGGCAGGCGATGTAATTTTGGAAATCGGTCCGGGCAAGGGAGCACTGACGGAAAAGCTACTAGCTTCTAACTGTCAGCTTATAGCTGTAGAGAAAGACAGAAACTTATGTGATTTACTAAAAATTAAATTCAATAAAGAAATCTCCTCTTGCCAACTGACGTTAATACATAAAGATATTTTAAACTTTGATTTAAATCATAAGCTATTAGCTAAAAGCTATAAGCTAATCGCCAATATCCCCTACAACATCACCGGCGCAATTTTGAAAAAATTTCTGACCGCCAAAAATCAGCCGAGCAAAATGGTGCTGATGGTCCAACACGAAGTGGTAAAAAGAATTATTGCTCGCGACAAAAAAGAAAGCATTTTATCTATCTCTGTAAAAGCTTACGGGGAACCAAAATTAATAATGAAGGTACCGGCCAGATACTTTTCTCCGGCGCCCAAAGTGGATTCAGCGATAATCGCTATAAACGATATTTCTCGTAAAAACTTTTTACCCCCACCTAACCTCCCCCTTACTAAGGGGGAGGTGCCGAAGGCGGAGGGGGTCGGAGAAGAAAAATTCTGGAAAATAGTAAAAGCGGGTTTCGCGCACAAGCGTAAAATACTTGCAGGTAATCTTAAACCGCTATTGGGAAACGATATTTCTCAAAGATTGGCAGACATGGGAATAAAAAAAAATATCCGGGCAGAAAACGTCTCTTTAGAGAAGTGGCTCGCGATTACGGCACTAAAGAAGAACCCGTCTCTGGGCTAATCAAGCCTTTACTCTTCACAAGAGAACAAGCTTGACCGACATACATCCAGCAAGACGGAATGCCTGGTTCATAAAATCCAAGCACTCCGATACCTTCCTCGGGAATATTGTAATATGAATATTTTTGAGAACCATTTTTATAATCCATTAACATATTTGAAATTCCGGTTGCAGCCCCTGGCAACGCAACAAAAACTTGAGTAAATATCCCGGGTGGGCAATCACAAATCTCGGGGTTCACGTAAATAATATACCCGCCAAAAGACAACCCCACGGCAAACGCTTTTTGTGGCATAAAAGTCTCATCAATCATTTTTTCAAAAAATGCCAATATCTGCCCCTTGAGAATCCTCTCTGAAACTTTTTTGTCGTAAATTGCCTTTTGAATATTATAAAATTCTTGGCGAAAATCAGGTCCCTCCTCGGCTTGTTTTCTTATTTTTGCTTCTGCGATAGGCAGTTTATCTGGGGAAAGGCCCCCCTTGAGAAGTCCTTTTTTGACAGCCTCTACATAAAGATCTAGATTTTTTAAGTTTGGATTCGCTTTACCTGTATTCAGATTAGAATTAGAATTACTTGCCAGGAAACCAGAACTTAGGAGGGTTAAATTGCTATCACATTTTTTGCCTGTTGTAACGCTATATCCTGTATTTGAAGAACAACCTGGTAAATAAACGCCTTTTGCCACAATAATACGATTAAGAACAGTACGGGTTAGTGGACCCACGATACCATCAGCCACTAGATTGTGCGCTCTCTGCCAAGCAAATACAGAGGCTTTAGTTAAAGGGCCAAAATGGCCATCTATTTTTGCCCCAATTGTTTTTTGAAGGCATTTGACTTGTTCGCCAATTGACCCCGTTCTTAGTGTGGCGACAATGGCACAATCGGGAGAAGTTGGGTCTGCGGAAAATACAGCTTTTACAGATATCGCCTGAGAGGAAAGCAAAAAGGTGAAAAGAATCAATGAATAAAATAGTCTCATTAAAGTGAATTATATCACAACTACAAAATTAGACATAGATATCCCCAAAAAATTAGTCCCCTTTTATAAAAAAGTGTATAATTATATTGTTATTAGAATATTTTGGCGAAAACACAAAAGGATAATTTTAATCACTTTGGCGGTGCTGTTTCTTGTCGTTCTTTTTTTAGTAAAAAAAACATCTCTATTTGAAAAAACAGCTGAATTCATTCAGGGCAACCAAGAGGGGTTGACTTATAACACCGCAACCATAGGGGAATTAGTGGAAAAAGACACCGATGGAGACACAATTCCGGACTGGCAAGAACCCCTGTATGGGCTTGACCCGACAACAAAAGAAACCGTTCCTGGCATCCCCGATATTACAACCATAAATAAATTAAGGGCCGAGCAAAACTTAACTACAGACATAGCAAACGAAAACATAGAAAATTTAACCGAAACTGAAAAATTCGCAAGGGAGCTTTTTTCAACTGCCACCTCGCTTACTCAAAGCGGACTCATGAATCAATCAATGGTGGACAACATAAGCACTTCCCTAAACGACAGAATAAAAAATTCTGCTCCGAAAAAAATATATACGCTAGCGGATATCAAAATTACTGACGACAATACCGCTCTCGCTGTTCAAAAATATAAGAATGATTTAACGAATATATATAAAAAATATACCTACCAGACAATGGTTGAAGAAGTGCTAGCGAAGTTTGCAGGAGACGGCACAACCATCGACGAGAATGCCTTAGCGGAACTAGATCCAATCATCACGCAGACACAGAATATTATCAACGCCAGATTAAAAATGGCCGTTCCAAGTCAGCTGGCGCAGTCACATCTCAATGTCATAAATGCAATGGAGAGATGGCTTGAAAGTGTGGGCGGTATGAAACTTTTTAGTAGTGATCCTATTTTGGCGCTCATGGCGATTAAAAATTATCAAGAAAATGTAACCTCGCTTCAGTCGGCGGTCGATGCACTCGACAGCACGATGAACGAGAAATTGTAATCTTATAAAGTGTATAATAGTGTAAGGATAAAACAATGATTTTGCAAAATAAAACAAATCAAAAAATTATTTCTTTTCTGATGATTATTTTAGTGTTGATGCCCGTTGTTTTGTTTTCTGGGCCTAAACGAGCAGAGGCATTTTCTCTCTGTCCGCCAGGAATACCAGATCCTAAAAAGGTTGCTGCTGAGAGCAACGAAGAAAAAGGGTCAACTGCGTTAACCTGTCTCACCACGATTAAAGAATGGGTCCAAAAAACCCTTGAAATAGCTTTGATGGCAATTGCTAGACAGGTGATAGCACAAATGACCCAAAGTATAATAAATTGGATCAATGGCGGTTTCCATGGATCGCCAACTTTTTTGGAAAATCCCGAGTCTTTTTTTAAAGATATTGTAAAATACGAGATAAGAACAATGGTGGACCAATTGGGCTACGATTTAAGAAGGTTTCCTTTCGGTCAAGCTTGGGCGCTGAACACCATCGGCGCTTACAAAAGCACGCTGGAAAACAACGCGGCGCACTCTTTGAGCGGCGTTATGAACCAACAACAAATAGCCAATTATATGGATTTCAATGTCGGGGGATGGGACAGTTTTTTTCTTAAAACTCAATATCCGCAAAACAATTATATAGGCTTCCAGATGATGGCGAATGAATCCCTCTCCGCGCAATTGGCCGGCGCGATTCAGCCCGCCGCGGAACAGGTCCAGAGCCTCCTTCAACAGGGCCAAGGATTCTTGTCTCCGGAGAAATGCATGGACGAAGACACAAATTATAACAATATTATGGCCAATGCGTGGAATCGCCCAAGTTTTGAAGGAAAATGTGTTCCTTTTGAACCTGCATGCACCAATACAGAAAATGGCTGTACCTCACAGCAGTATGCTGCTTGGGCCGAGAGTTGTCGTGTGCAAAAAATTGCATGGGATAAAGATAATACTTGTAAAAACTTAGTAAAAACCACTCCGGGTACTATCGTAGCGGATCAATTAAAAATAAGCTTGGGATCAGGCCAAAGAATGATTGAACTTTCAACCGCGCTGGGAAGCAGTATTTCTGCCATCATTGACGCGTTATTAAATAAACTTATAGGCGAGGGCTTGAATGCGATGGCCGATACTATTAGCTCGGAACCCCCGGAAGATAATTGGACTTACAACGGCATAAGTCTTGATGGTAATGGTAGCGACACAACAGGACCAGGACCTTTAAACATACCACAAAATGTTTCTCTCCGAGTTGGAGAGACAACCAGCGTAACGATAACTGGCGGAAAACCGGAATACAGCGTAAAAATAACCGACCCGGTTACGCCAGACACAACAATCGCAACGGCTGGTGTTACTGGCGACACATTGACAATTGCCGGCATGGCGCCGGGACAAACTTCTGTTACCGTAAAAGATTCACGCGCCGACAATCCTAGAAAAGTTTTGGTTGCAATTACCGTAGTTAACAGTGATGATTTGATGGCTGTTCCAGCAAGCATCACAACTACTACTGGCGGAACAGTGGTTGTAACTATATCTGGTGGCACAGAACCTTATCGTATGTCGGCAGAACCAGACCAGACGATAGCGGTAGCAAGCTTTTCTGTCACAAAATTGGCAATAATCGGTCTTGGCGCGGGGCAAGCTTCGGCCACAATAACAGACTCATCCGGGAGAATCGTTACGGTTAGCATCACGGTGGTAGCACCGACAGCTCTCGGAACTTGCACTTTAACTAGCGGAGAAATAATACAAGATATATCGGAAACAGCTTGTACCGCACAAGGTGGAACTTGGACTGAACCCGGCAGCCAAACAACAGGTCTGACAGTTGACCTAATTGCAAACAAAACCGATATCGCGCGTGGAGAAAGTGTTGAACTGACCTGGAACTCAACTGGGGCATCCTCTTGCGATGCATCTTGGACCAATAGCAGTGCAACTTCCGGGACGGAAACAAAGAGTCCGGAAAACACCAGAACTTACATAATTACTTGTTCTGATAGTAGCGGAGCTTCATCAGCCGATTTAGTTACAGTTACCGTAAGAAACGATTAAGATTTTTAAAAAGGATTTACTGCCGAATTAAGAAGCTAGGCGCTAGGCATTAGACATTGGCGGAATAAAAATGGAAAAAGTAAATTAAATGATAAGAAAAAATTAATGGAAAAAGAACAGGCAAAAAATCTTGCGTTTATAGATGGCCAGAATCTATATATGGGCACCGCCAAGAAAGAAACGCATCCATGGAAAATTGATCTTGCGCGTTTTCGCATATATCTTGAACAAAAATATAATGTTGTTAAGGTTTATTATTTTTTAGGTTACGTACAAGAAACAAACCAAGATCTATATGAAGAAATACAAAATGCGGGTTTTGTATTGGTGTTCCGCGAACATAATCCGGTGATGCTTGGAAGAAAGAAAGGAAATGTGGATTCAGATATTATTTTTCATATAATGAAGAAGTTGTACAAACAAGAAGATTTCCATAAAATTATTCTTGTATCTGGGGATGGTGATTATAAATTATTAGTTGATTTTTTGATTGAAGAAAATAAATTTGAGAAGATTTTGTTTCCCAACAAAAAATTTGCTTCTTCGTTATATAAAAAACTGGGTTCTGAATATTTTGATTATCTTGAGAACAAAGACATAAAAGATAAAATAGGGGTAAAAAAAGAAAAGGGCTCCTTAGGCAATTAACCGTTCGGATCCCTTTTCGTCTGAATACTTAATATACTAGCAAATAGATTAATAATGTCAAGCAAATCCAAAAATAGTAGAAATTAGCGTGTAAATGAAACAAAATTAAAGTATAATGTAAATAAGTTTAAAGTTTGTAAAGTTATAAAGTAAAAAGTAATGACGAATTACGAATTAACAACCAAAAAAATAAACAAATTGAATTCAAAATTCGTAATTCGTAATTGTTTATTCGTAATTGTTTTTACCTTTATTATTCTAGCCGGACTTTTTGGTTCGGCAAAAATGATACGAGCAGAAGATCCGCCCACGGGAAGTTGTACACTAGCAGGGGCAAGTGAACCTATCGCCAGCTCTCTAACCGAAATTGCTTGTCATCAACTGCACGATAAACCCGGGGCGCCAGCTAAATGGCAACAAACAACAGCAAATCCATCGCAGTACTCCTCGGGGACTGAAAAACCAAAAACAGATTTAGAAAAGGCGCTTGAGGAATATGGATGTATGTCGGGAGGCTTTTCTCTCAAAGGATGCGTATTGGGTGTTGTTCACATATTCTTTTATAGTATTCCGGCTTTCCTTCTTTGGATTGTAGCGTATGTTTTTAATGACTTAATATTTGTCTCGTTAAATGGCGATTTATTGAAAACCCCTTTTCTGTCGGAAGCGTGGACAGTCGTGCGAGACCTTTCCAATCTTTTTTTCATTCTTGTCCTGCTTTACATAGCCATTAAAATAATTCTGGATTTGGGAGCGGCGGAAGCCCAAAAAATGATAGCGAGGGTGATAATTGTCGCTTTGCTGATAAACTTTTCCATGTTTTTCACCAAAGTAATTATTGATTCGTCAAATATCTTAGCGCTGGTTTTTTATAATAAACTGGAAGTTAAAAATAAAAACAATGAGCCAATAGCCTATAGCCCGCTATGGAAAACATCATCGGCATCCAGCGAAAAAAATATTGCCGGAGGGCTGGTGTCTGCTTTTGACCCCACCACAACATTAACCGAGCAATTTTTCAAGGATTTAACGGATACGTATGTGTTTGCCGATGACAAAAACAACTTCGCGCAAGGTCTTATAGCAGGAGGCGCTACTGCTCTTTCTCTTCCCGTCGCTGGTCCTGCTGCCCCTCTTGTCGGTGCTGGCATATGGTATGTCCTTGAAGGCGATGAAAAGGTGCCTGTTCCGCTGTTGGTTGGAATTCTGATTGTTAGCGGTTCGTTTATGTATTCTGTTGCTTCTGTGCTTTTTATGGCAGCCTTCGCTTTCTTAATAAGAATAATCAATCTTTGGGTTTTGCTTATTTTTTCTCCTTTTGCTTTTATGTCTTTTGCTGTCCCGTTTTTAGAAAATAAACCATACATAGGATGGAGCGATTGGTTGAGCCGTCTGCTTACAGCGTCATTTTTTGCGCCGATTTTTATGTTCTTTTTGTATTTTATCTTTATGTTGATTCAATCAAATTTATTTCAGGGGCTCCTGGTGCAACCCGTGTCCGGCCCAGATTCGGCAAAGGTAATAAAAATTATATTAATGATGATCTTGCCTTTATTGCTTGTCACTATTCTTCTTTATAAAGCGCAAAAATTTGCCCTAAAGAGTTCGGGCAAGGCCGGAGAATGGATGGAAAAAATAGCAATAGGCGCCGCAAAGACGGCGGGTACCGCTGTTTTGGCGGTGGCCACAGAAGGAGCGTCGCTGGCGGCCACGAGCGCGATTGGAGGAGCGGCGTCTAAGACGCTTGGTAATAAGGAACTTCAAGAAAGAGCCGCGCACGGAGACATAAGCGCGATGAGAAAAATCCAAAGAGCGGAGCGTCTTGCCACAACAAAAATTGATTTTAAGAGCCCACTCAAGACGATGAAGGGCCTGACGGGATTGGGTATGCCTTCTGCTGAAGGCGGATATAAGGGGATGGTAGGGAGAGAAGCTGAAAAATATAAAAAGGAATCCGAGCTTTATAAAACAACAAAATCACAAGCACAGATTGACGCAGAAGCAAAAGATGCAGGAGTAAAACAAAGGAAGTATGACACAGGGCAGGAAGCAAGCGGTCTTTCTAAAGAAGAATATGCAAAGAAAAACGGTCCGAGACCGGTAGTTTACCATACGGCTGAACAAATAGACAATGCTAGAATGAAAGCATTCCAGGAAAGTCTCGGGAAACGCTGGGATTGGGGCTTCGGGAAGGAAGCCGGGAAAGCCAAATTCGGCAAAGAACTTGAAAAGCAATTAAGTAAAATGGAGGCAGTAGGAAAGACAATCGAAAAACTGGAAGAGCTGTTGAACAAGCAAATGGCGGTATTTGAAAACGCAAAACTGGAAAAGTTGACTAAATTTAACGCAAAAACCGATAAGACGGAAATAGACGACGAAGCCGTAGAAAAAGCGCTGGGAGAAATGGTTTTTGCCGCGGAAAAAATATCCAGCGAATTAAAGACGATTCATGAGGCGGCGCAGAAAAACCCAGGAGGAAAACCCGACGAAACACAGCAAACAAGAATAAATGAGTTAATGGGAGAGAGAGTGAAAGTTTTCGTCGCCACCAACAAGCTTAACGCTGTTAAAACCGTTGAGGAGAAAATAGCCAATACGGAAACGCAATTAGATAGACAAAGAGGGAGCAAGGAGGAAATAAAAGGTAAGTCGCTTCCGGCCAGCCCGCCGCCGGCGCCGCACCCATAAATAACAGACATTAAAATTATTAATTTGCCTCGCCACGGGCGCGGGCTTAACAAAAAAATTATGCGAGAAATAACATTAGAAGAAATACAAAAAAAGTTTGAGAGTTTGCCGGAAGATTTAAAGTGGGCAGTGATGGCGGCGAATGTGGACGAAAATATCATTGACATAGGCCAAGCGCAGGGCTTAAACGTGGAACAGATGGGACAGCTTTCGCTGGAAACGCATCTGGTGATGTTCGGCTTCACTCATCCGGATAAATTTGAGGAAGCCGTTAAAAACAGCTTGAAACTGCCGGATGAAAAAATACGCGCGATAGTCAGCTCTGTTAATGAAAAAATTCTGAAAGAAATCCGGGCAAAAATGATGGAGGCTTTCGGCGGCGCGCCCAAAACCGAAAAACCGGCCGAGGAAGAAAAAGAAGCGCGAATACTGAATTCCGCCGGCATTGAAATTATTCCGAAGAAAGAAGAAGCCCATCCGATCTTGACGCAAAAATTGTCCGATTTTACCAAAAACGAGGTGGTCAAAACTGAGCATGTGTTGGAAAATCTTTCCTCGAGCCAGGCGAATGCGGTAACGGCAAATAATGCTCCAAGAATAGACCCTTATCGGGAAAAACCGGAGTGACAGCTTGTGGCTTACTGAAATAATGAAAATGTTAAATGTGATGATTAAAAAGTTAACAGCTACAAGCTATAAGGAATAAGCTATTTCATGCAATCCCGTTAGAGATCACTTATGTTTTATTACACGTATATATTAAAAAGTAAAAAGGACAGTAAAATTTATACTGGATATACTAAAGACCTACGGAAGCGCCTGGAACAACACAATAAGGGTTTATCTACATATACGAAAGGACGAGGCCCGTTTATTTTGATATACTATGAAGGATGTTTATTGGAGAGCAAAGCTAGGTCGAGAGAATTATATTTAAAATCGGGAATGGGCAAGCGTTATCTGAAAAATAGATTAGGCGCTTCCTATCTCTAACGGGATGCAATTCAAAGTCCCCCAATTTTTAGAAATAGAAGACAAAATTTTTGGCCCCTTCACTTTTAGGGAGTTTGTTTATTTGGCGGGCGGAGCCGGACTTTGTTTTACGCTTTATAAGTTGTTGGGGTTTCTCTGGGGCGCGATACCGATTTTAATCGTCGCCGGATTTTCTCTCCTGCTTACTTTCTACCGGCCCAACAACAAGCCCTTTATTAACGCGGTTGAATCCGGCTTCAAATATTTCGCCCAAAGCAAGCTTTATATCTGGAAAAAGGCGGGAAAAAAGAAAAATATCAAAGAACAGCCCGCTTTGAGCGAGATAAGTAAAACCGGAATGGCTCCCCAAAAACTGACCGAGAGCAAGTTGCGGGATTTGGCTTGGAGTTTGGATGTGCTGGATTTAAGTAAGGAGAAACAATCCCGTTAGAAGCCGCGGTCGCAGTTTAAAAAAAATAAATATGTTAATAAGAAAAATAAAAATTAATAGTATAACAAAGCA
>LBZL01000017.1 GCA_000994705.1 Candidatus Nomurabacteria bacterium GW2011_GWB1_40_7
GAGAGTGTAAACCGCAGAAACCGAAGGAGACACACCCCCAGAGAGAGTTGAAGAATATGTGTCTGGGCTTACGGAGACACTAAGAGGATTAGGGTTTACCGAGGCATTAAACGTCGCCGTTACATTTTTTGAAGAAAGCATTTGGAGCGCGCATGGATTGGAGCCACTGCAAGCACCCGACCAGCCGGCAAATGTACTGCTACCAATTTCATCGGCGACCAAATCAACATTAGCTCCTTGAGAATAAATTTCAGAACAGTCTGTTCCGCAATTTATAAGTGGAGGTGTCTCATTGCTTGTGACTGTCCCTGTTCCTGTACCGCTTTTATTTACATTCAAGGTGTAAGTAATAGGACCTGCATAATTCGCCGTAACAGTTTTGGCGGAGTTCATGGCTACTACGCAAGTACTTCCGGAAACTGAACCACAGCCAGCCCAGTTGAGTGTATTTCCTCCGACCGTGCCCGGGGCGGTAACACTAACGGAAGTTCCAGAATCGTATGTCCAAGTATATGGGGTGCCGGTACCGCCACCCGTGCCTGTGGGGATAATGCTCGTCATGGCAACTCCAGTGGAAGGATTAGTGGAAGCAATAGTGAGGGCATAGGTGGGCGAAACTGCGGGCAATACTGTCACCTGCATTTCATCAAAATTCGTTGCTCCCAGATTATCAATAGCGGTCAGCCAAAAGCGATATGTACCTGCAACCGTAAGACCGTTGATAGTAGTAGCAAGATTATTTGGACTGGTAAAGGATACGAGCGCGTCCGCAGGACCAAAAACTTTGGTCCAGTTGGTACCGACTACTGTTCCATCAGAATCAGAAGCAGTGCCGGTTACGGAAACAGAATTGGTCGGAAGGGTAATTGTTTTGTCGAGACCGGCGTTAACAATGGGGGGCAAGTTGACAGGCCTTGCTATAACAAAGGTTTCGTTTTCGGAATCATCAATCTGACCATCTCCTGTTACTGTAAAAAGCGCATTATATGTTCCATTGGGTAAACTGGAAACGTTTATATTTTGACTAAACGTACAATTAATATTTCCACTGCACGATGGAGTTGGCGCAACGCTAATAGATGTACCCCCTATTGCAATGTTGGGAACGCCAAAATACCGAAAATAACAACCACCTTGTCCAGAAGTTTCAGCTTGGACAGCTTTTTTATAGGTACCGCTGGTGGACAACTGATTTCCGTTGGCATCTAAATTGACCGTAAAGCCTGTAATTTCTGCCGGAACATAATTGGGTTCATTACAAACAGCGCTCGCCGGAGTAGGATTAAAATAAAAACCGCCGATAATTATTATTGATAAGAAAACTAACACAAAAAACCTAGAGTGAAAATAGTTTTTCATAAACCAATTATACCCCGTGGCAAAATCTTTGCAAGAGAGAGATTACCTGATTTCGTAGGTTATCGTAATATTTGAAATAATTTTATTTTCCCCCGTTGGAAGCGTCGGAGCGGGAGATGGCGCGCTCCCCGCGCTATCGGCCGCCATCATGCTTTTTTCATACATCGGGATGGGATAATTGCCACCCTCCGAGAAGCTTACAATGCGAACAAGGCGCACGCCGAGGTCTCTGGAAAGAGTTTCCGCTTTTTTCTTTGCTTCGCCTATCGCTATCTTGCGAGCCTGTTCTTTCAGCGCGTCTTCTTTTTCAATTGAAAAATCCGGGCCGTTTATTTCAGAAATGCCGACATCCCCAATGCCCTTAATGATTTCGCCGGTTTTGACCAAATCACGAATTTTTACCGAAATGTATTCGGAAACTTCATAACCGGTCAAAATATTTTTCCCGGGCGGGCAGTAATAAGAACCGCTTACATCGGCGGGTTGCGGGCAAACAACCTGCCTCCATTCATATTTTGGATAAGAATTATAGTTCTCCGTTTTTATGTCTTTTTTCGCTACTCCGCTCTTGTCCAAAAAAGCCAATACGGCTGTTTCTTTGGCCGTCACTCTGGTTTGCGCGTCTTTCATCGCTACGGCATTTTCACGAATGGTGAAGTTAATGGTCGCCAAATCAGGACTGGCAAAAACTTCTCCCTTGCCGTCAAAGCTGATGGTGTTTGAGGCGGTTGCTCCTCCCCCGATAAAACGGTAGCCCCTAATTTCCGAAACAGTTTTAGCCAAAAAATAAACGGACACGACAATCATCAAAACCAATCCGACCTTAATTAAATTTAATTTTCCTTTTTCTAATGTTTCCATATACTTATACTATTTCTTTATTTCTAATAATTCGACATCAAAAATAAGTGTGGCATTTGGAGGAATTGGCCCTTGCCCATTTTCTCCATAAGCGTCTTCCGGCGGAATAATGAGAGTTTTCTTTTCCCCGACTTTCATTCCGGCAATCCCCTTATCCCAACCGGCAATCACTTGTCCAGCGCCCAAAGTGAACTCAAAAGGCGCAACATGCCCAAACCTCGGGTCCACATTTGAATCAAAAACCGCGCCATCTTCCAATCGGCCGGTGTAATTCATGGAAACCGTGTCGCCCATTTTTGCCACGATAATTTCACTCATATTTTCTTTTTTGTTATTTAAGCTGATAAAAATAAAAACCCCCGCTAAAATCAAGCAAATCACAACTGCCAAAACTATATTCATGCTATTTTTCTCTTCCATAATTTAGCATTATACACCTTGCGTTTTTTTACACAATGTTGACTTCCGGCGAGAGTTCCAGGCCGAATTTTTCTTTTACGGATATTATAATTTTATTTGCTAATTCCATAATTTCAAGACCAGTGGCTCCTCCGTAATTCACTAAAACTAATGCCTGTTTTTCGTGCACGCCGACATTGCCTATCCTCTTTCCTTTCCACCCGCACTGCTCAATCAACCACCCAGCCGGGATTTTTATTGCTTCATTTTCTTCAAAATGGGGGATATCGGGATATTTATTCCGCAGTTTTTCCAGTTGTCCTTTATCGACAAAAACATTTTTAAAAAAACTTCCGGCATTCCCTAAAATCTTTGGGTCCGGCAATTTGCTTTTACGAATAAATATTACTGCATCACTTACATCCTTAGGATTTTTCACTTTAATGTTATTTCTTTCAAAAAAATCAGCTAAAACTTTGTAGGTTATATTCTTTTTTTCTTTCTTGTCTAATTTTAAAGTTATAGCTGAAATAAAGTACTTTCCTTTTAATTCATTTTTAAAAACGCTGTCCCTGTATCCGAATTCGCACTCTTTTTTATTAAAAATTTTTTTCTTTCCGGCGCCGATTTCATAAGCCTCCACGCTTTCCAAGCAATCTTTCAATTCGGCGCCATAAGCGCCGATGTTTTGCATTGGCGCGGCGCCGACCGTGCCGGGTATTGAAGACAAATTTTCAATGCCCCAGTACCCGTTATTTACCGCGAACATTACCAGGTCGTGCCAAATTTCCCCGCCCATAGCGCGAATAATAACTGTATCGGCATTATTTTCCAAAATTTCCACGCCTTTCAATTTGTTGAGAACGACAATGCCGTCAAAATCTTTAGTAAACAAAACATTACTTCCTCCCCCAAGAAACATTTTTTTATTTTGCTTGAATTCCGACAGATTGAAAAGCTCCGCCAAATCTTTTTCGGATTCCACTCCGACAAAAAACTTCGCGTTGGCTAAAATACCGAATGTGTTTAGCTTGAATAAACTGTAGTCTTTCAGAATTTTCATCTCGTCACAAAATCTCCTTTTCCAGCTTCTTTTCAATTTCGTCCTCGCTAACGGGGCGGAGCATTTTATGCAGTTCCGGATCTTGCGATAAATCAATGCCTTGTTTTTCCAAAAGCAAAGCCATCATTTTTATAAGTTTGGTAATTTCTCTCTGGGAAATAAGATTAAGCTGTAAATCGGTTTCTTCTCGCAAATCGTCCACTTTCGTCGTTCGATTCTGGGAGATAAGAACAAAAATCGCAAGAATAATGGCTTCCAACGATACTATCGTCGTAAGATGAATAAAAGGGAAAGGGTCAAATATTGGCAACCAATCTAAATAACCGGTATTGATAAGTATCCAAAAAGTAAAGAAAACCGCATTCAAAACTAAAAAGACGTTAGAGCCAAAACTGGCGGTCATAAAATCCGCTATTTTTTCTGTAGCGGTTCTTTTCGCGTCGGCTTTCGCTTTAATACTGCGAAATATTTTTCTTTTTTCTTCTTCCTCGCCAAATAGAGACCGGAGGAAAGAAAGATGATTTTGCGACATATCTTAATTATGGCACATTTTTAAAAATATAGTATTATTAAAATGTGAAACCATTTTCTACAAGAATGCCACGATTGGGCAGAAAGAAACCGTAATCTCTTTCTTGTTCGCCTACTACCTACTTTATTGTACCAAAATACAAGAGAAAAGGCCCCGCTTGCGCGAGACCCTGATGAAAACGAATAATACATTACTTGTCGAGAACGAGGAACCGCTTGTCGCTATGCCACTGAACGTTCGGATCTATCCAAACGTCGTGGAGTACATGGTCCGCAACGAGCCGAAAGAGATACAGGTAGTGGCGACGACCGCCGGCACCCTGCCAGAAATGACCTGCTGCCACGAGCGGCAGGTCGTTGTCGAGAGCCGGGCGCGGGAACGCCTTGCTGAAGTCGATGAGATCCTTCGACTTGGCAAGGATTTTGTTGTTCTCCTTTGCCCATCCTTCGACGGCTTCCTGCCCCATCTGGCACGCGAAGTGCTTGATGGAACCGACGACAATCCGCTTTCCCGTTCGATCGTCGGGAAACTTTTCGTCGGTGGCGGATTTCGTTACCCGGACGATGGCCTTCGTGACGAGAGACTCATCGTAGTTGACCTCCCACTGGAACGTCCCGGTAGCGAGATCGAAGGTCGGGACGAACGACTCGGCGAGAGCCGTCACGAACGCATTAATACCACGTTCGAGACTTTCCTTGCCGAGGTCGGTGACAAGCGCATGAATGCGCTCGTTGTTGTAGCCACGAGCGAGAAGCCCGTTGGAAACCCCGAGAGCAAACTGCATAAGCCAGCCTGCTCCCGACACGATTGCTGTTGGAACGTTTTTGCTTCCCATTTTATTACCCTTCCTTTCTGGTTCGCTCCTCACCCCTTCGGGCCTCGAGCTTGCCGTTTAGCTTGGCAACTTTAGTCGCCACAGCTTCAAAAAAACAAGAACAGATGTTGAACACCGAGTGTCTAACATTTTACTTGTCAAACACTTGATGTTTGACACTTTTCTTTTCTTAAAGCTATGGCGAAATCGCAATTTAAAAGAGCTTTATACCTTTATAGTATATATTTAATCTCTCAAAATGTCAACAGAACCGTCTTTGCGCAATTGAATAAGTTTGGATGGTTTTCCGTTTATCTCACCTCCATCAACGTATAAATCTACCCCGTTAGAGGTAGAGGGTCGCTGTGAGCCCTCGCGACCTCTAACGGGGTCTACTAAATCACCTGCCTGCGCAGGCAGGCCAAAATAATTTTGGGCTTCCTCAATATTTTGGGCCGGGGGCAAACCCTCTCTATTCGCTGAAGGCGCGATGAGCGGGCCGGTTGCCAGAAGCAATTCTCGGAGTTCTTTTTTGAGTGGCAAGCGAAAAGCAGTATTTTCCAAAACAAAACTGGTTGGTTTGTCGGTTTCTGGGATTTTAAATTCGGAAGAGTCAATTCCAAAATTTTTTGTTTCATTCCAGTCTCCAATCAGAATAATACATTTTTTTTCGAGCGCGCGTTTTTTCAATTTATAAATTCTTTCAACAGTTTTTTGATTGTCTGCCCTGCCCACGATGCCATAAATAGTATCAGTCGGCATAACTACCACTCCGCCTTCTTTTAAAACATCAATAAGTTTTTTATCATCCCAAATATTTTTCATATTATTTTAGTTCTAGAATCCTATGATTATTTTTATCAGCAGAAATACAAATAAATCTGGCATGGGAGGGAATAATTTTATTTACATTTTCTGGCCATTCAATGAAAATTAAGTGTTTTTTATCAGCGATAATTTCTTTCCAGCCTAAATTTAATAATTCTTTTTCATTTTTGAGACGATAAGCATCCATGTGATACAAAAATTTATGTTTTTTTGATTTTAAAGAATATTTTTTATATATAACAAAGGTTGGGCTGGCAACCTTATTTTTTACACCCAAGTGTTTAGCTATTCCTTGAGCAAAAACTGTCTTGCCGGCGCCTAAATCACCGGAGAGACATACCACTGTGGCGCTATCATTGTTTTTTTTATCTTTCAGTATTTTTTCAATAAATGTTTTAGCAATTTCTGCTGTTTCCTTTGGGCTTTTAGAAACTTTTTTCATCCCAGTACTAAAATTTTAACTAATAATGTTCGTCGTTATGCCCCGTAATCAAAAATTTAGTACGGGACAAGTATTTTTATATTAGCATATTTTAGTGTATTATTAAGCCATATGTTAATAAAAAAGATCATCAGATTTTTTGATAAATTGGAAAATAAGGTAAGGGGAAAACTAAGTCACTACCCTATTCTTTATGCGTTTATCGGGGGTGTCGGAATAGTTTTATTTTGGCGTGGTGTTTGGCACATTGCAGATGATACGAGCGTCAATTCAATCCTTTCTCTAATCATCGGCAGTGTTCTGCTACTTATTACGGGAATATTTGTTTCCGCTTTTGTCGGTAGCAAGCTTATTATTTCTGGTCTTGTTGGTGAGAGAAAAATAGAAGAAAAAGAAGAGAAGGAACTCCAAACAGAAGAAATGCAACTTAAAAATTTGCAGGAAACTTTGAAAAGAATAGAGGAAAAACTCGAACACATAGACCAAGAGGTGGAGGAGAAAAAATAAATCACTTTAAAAAAGTTTATCTTTCAGCACAATAAAGCTAAAAACGCCGAAAAAGATAAAAATAATACCAATTATTATTTTTCGTATTATGTTTGGACGGAAAACTTTCGGCAAAATATTTTCCTCTTTTATTAAGTTTTCCATTTTAGCTGAAATTCTAACTCTTCCTCTTTTTTGCCTTTTCCGTGTTCAATATTTATTATTGCATCTTTAGGAACATTAATTTTTCCTCCGACAACTTGAATTGAAAACCTTTTTCCCCTCTCAAGAGAATCCGCAAGACGTCGCAATTTTTTAATAAATTCTTCTTTTGTGTAAATTTTTTCAATATCTCTTGTTTTTGTTTTCTTCATAGTAAAATTATATCACACCAGTTTGTCGCCTCTAAAAATACTCCAGGAATAGAGAGTCCGGCTCATTGTGCAAACTGGACAAAATGGAAACGTGGGTGCCCGGAGAGAATTGAACTCTCGATACCTGCTCCACAAGCAGGAGTTTTACCACTAAACTACGGGCACCGTATTACGAAGATTTGCTTCGTGCTTTATATACTGACAGATTTTTTTTAAATTTCAAGGATTCATCTTTATAATGATGAACTAAAAAATGACAATTATTGCAAAGCCATGCTAAGTTTGAGACAAGGTTATTTTTTCTATTTTTATCAACGTGGTGCACGGCAAGCACTCTTTCGTCTTTGGTCCTGCACAAAACACAAATTTTGGGAATTTTATTCCTCCCTAGTACGCTTCTATAAGCAAACAACCCAGTTTTCCAATTATGGTGTTTAATCCCGATAAATTCTTGGTTTCTCCACACTGTTTGACAAGATTTACTACAAAAAAATTTACCGCTTTTTGATTTTTCTAGTTTTTTTAATTGTTTGTAAGTCCCCTTGCCACAAATTTCACAAGGCAAAATCTTTCCGTTTCTTCTAGCTTCATATTGACATGCAGAAGAACAGTATTTCGCCCAGCCATTTTTAATAAAATATGGTTTGCCGTAAAATTTTTTTAGACATAATTTGCATTCCACTTCTGGCATTATTATATTTTATCAAGAGAGAAGAGAAATGTAAACATGGAAGATTGTGGATATTTTAACCACAGGCTTTTATGTAACTGGTGCGCGGGAGAGGATTCGCACCTCCACGCCCTTAACGGGCACCAACACCTCAAGCTGGCGAGTCTACTGTTTCTCCACCCGCGCGTCATCGTTTATCTTTTAGAAAATCCTATTTTATGTTCAATTTTAGAGACACGCAGGCCGAGATGATAAATTTCATCTTTGGTCGCACGATTTAGAGCCAAATCGTCAATCCTATTGTTAACACCACTGATTTGATTTTGCAAACCATCCAACTTGCCATCAACTTTTTCAAAACCTTTAGCTGAAGACACAGCAAGGTTTTCTATCATTTTTGCCAAATCTCTATTTGAAACGTCTTTAGAAGTCATAGAAACATTATACAGCGCCCTTTTTATTCTGCAACTTTTTCTGCAACCTCTGGTTCTGCTTCTGCCTCTGCTACGTTTGTGACTGAGCGCATTTTTCGGCGAACATCTTTTACGGCTTTAGTACGAATATAATATAGTTTTGATCTACGGGCTCGAGCTCTTTTTGTTATTTCAACTTTGTCTATCATTGGAGAATATAGTGGAAAAATTCTTTCTACCCCTACTCCGGAGGCAACCTTACGAACCGTGAAAGTGGCACCCGCTTCCTTGCCATGCTTCCTTGCCAGCACGATGCCCTCAAAAGACTGCAAGCGATATTTGCTTGCCCCGTCCTTGGCGGGGCCTTTTTCGTCAAGAATTTTAGAAGATACATTGATAGTGTCCCCTGCCTTAAAATCAAGTTTCTTTCGGGCTTCAATGTCAACCGGACTGAATTTTATTTTATTGATTTTATTTCCCGCCATCCCATTAAAAAATTTAAATAATAAACTTCCTATTTTCTACGAGTCCGCTGATTTTCTAACGGGACAAGTAGCCGATTTAATTTAACACAAACTCTTTATTTTTGCAATTTTTCAAATTCTTTCGGCAAAAGTGATTCCACTTTAATAGTTTCTCCTTTTAAATTTTTAAATTCTATAGACTTTGCATGCAGCGCGAGGCGCAAAAATCCTTTCGGGCAAGGTTTCCCTGGATTATACAAAGAGTCACAAGCCACTGGGTGATTCAAATATTTCATATGTACGCGAATTTGATGTGTCCGGCCTGTTTTCGGGTGAACTTCTAAATAAGTAAATTTATTTCCTTTTGTATCCTCAAATCTTTTCAAAACTCTATACTGAGTAACAGCTTCTCTTGTTTCCCCCCTTACCCCTCTGCCGGCTAAATGCCGACGGAAATCCTTTGGACTTCGACCAATAGGTTTATTTATCACCCCGCGATCGTTTTTTACCCAACCGTCAACAATCGCGACATATGTCTTATTTATCCTGTTTTGCCCGTCCGCCAACCCGCTTTTAGTTTTTAATCCAAGAGCGGGGGCGGAAAATTGTTTTTTTAAAAACTCGTGCGCTTTTTTATTTTTCGCCAATAATAAAACTCCAGAAGTTTCTTTGTCCAAGCGGTGCACTATTTCTATTTTCGGATATTTTTTAAGAAACAAATCAAGGATTGTTTTTTCCTTACTTTTTTGATCTGGGTGCACTAAAATACCCGACGGCTTGTCTATGGCTAGAATATTGGAATCTTCATATAAAACCTTGATTTTCATAGTGTATTTATTGTACCAAGTTAGAACCTATTTCCAAAACAAATGATGTCGCACGCGCGGAGCGCGTGGTGGCTTGAAACTAAATCGTACGCTCGTATCGTTCCGATGTTCCTTGCTTTTCTGTTTTTCGCGGGGGTGGATTTCTTCTAAAATGGAAAGGACATTTTTCTTTTTGGGGTTCTGCCCGTAAAGATATTCGGGCAGTCTGGCGGGGCTTCAATTCGGACTCGGTTTTGCGAAAACTATTTTCTGAGGATTTGGATTTCCGCAAAACCGAGACTAATTTATTTTTGGATTTTGTCCGCGCGGAGGAAGATCCGCTATGTGAAAAAGTCAAGCATTTCGGACTGGGGGTTTTCGCCGCCGAATTTCGTGCCAGTAAAACTGGTGCATCGCCAATCAAAAATGCAATTTTTCAAAAAAACGGGCCTAGTATTTTCGACTCAATGTGTAAAAAATTACGCCAGTCAAAATAGAAAAGAGTCCGAATAAGAGCGTGAGGCCGGCGAATGCATACGCAAAAATTCCAAGATTTAGAGCCGTTATGAGCGAGGTTGCTGTAATCCAAATATCACGCGCAGTATTCGCTGTCATCACAGCATTGCCTTTTTCGTCTAAAATCTGCTTGCCAGTCTCGTCCAGCTTCGGAATCTGCCGAGGCATTTCAGAGAATGTTTTGCCTCCGGTCATGCGAAGGGTGTGTACTCTGATTATGTCGGCCTGGGCTTTGAGCGTGAACGGTCCGCGCACG
>LBZL01000018.1:0-9917 GCA_000994705.1 Candidatus Nomurabacteria bacterium GW2011_GWB1_40_7
ACAGATTATGTAGAATTTCGTTTCTATAGAAACGGTCTTCGTTATGATGAGCCAATAAAAATAGCAAATTATGATATAAAAGATAGAACAATTACGCCTGTTTCGGAAAATTATGAACATGTAGCCAAAACACTTTTAGATTTTACGCAATCACAAAAAGAGCCAATACGCTCTGGCAAGCATCTCTCAAAAATTATGGGCGGAAGAGCACAAAGAATTAGAGATAACGTACGGCAATTTCTCATTACTCAATCGGATAAAAATGCCGAGTTAGTTCGCTTGTATGATACGTTTAAAAAGCTTCTGGTTCATGATCTCACGACGGACGCATTTGCCGATATGTATGCACAGACGCTTGTTTATGGTTTATTTGTTGCTCGCTATAATGATGAGACAAAAAAAGATCTGCATTTTTTTGACCATATAGTTGGTCCAAATTTTGATAAACGACTTGAATATATCGTTAATGAATTGTGTGAAATTTTTTCTCATGCCGATGTTCAAGAACTAATGAAAGAATATTTCAAGGATGATTTGTGGGGTAAAACTCAAAAAGGTCCCGATCCAGTTATTCATTTTTATGAAGACTTTTTGAAAGAATACGATCCTGACTTACGCAAAAAAATGGGTGCTTATTATACTCCACTACCTGTTGTGCAGTTTATTGTACGTTCTGTTGATTATTTGCTGGAAAAAGAGTTTGGTCTTATGTCTGGTTTAGCTGACACGTCAAAGACTGATGACGGTATTCACAAGGTTCAAATTCTTGATCCAGCCGTAGGAACAGGAACATTTATAAGTGATATTATAGGAAAAATTTATGAACGGATATTGAAAAGAAAACAGGAGGGTAGCTGGCCGGGATATGTACACCATGACCTGCTTCCACGTTTACATGGATTTGAGCTTATGATGACGCCATATACAATAGCTCACTTAAAATTAGGAATGGCTTTTAAGAAAACAGGATTCAAGTATTTCAATCAACGTCTCGGAATTTACCTTACAAATTCTCTTGAAAAAGGTGTCGCTCAAGAGGGAATGTTCACAGGATTTGGTTTTGCAGAAAGTATTGCGGAGGAATCTAAAGAAGCATCAAAAATCAAAAATGATAAACCAATTATGGTTGTCATTGGTAATCCACCATATAGTGTGAGTTCGTCTAACAAAGGTAAATGGATTCAGGATCTCATTAAAGTTTATAAAAAGGATTTAGGTGAGCGTAAAATTAATCTTGATGACGACTACATTAAATTCATTCGCTTTGCTGAACATTTTATTGAGAAGAACAAAACTGGAATTGTTGCCATGATTACTAATAACTCATTTATTGATGGTATAACACACCGTCAAATGAGAAAACATCTTCTTGAAACATTCGATGATATTTATATACTTGACTTACACGGCAATTCAAAGAAAAAAGAGAAGACACCAGATGGTGGTAAGGATGAAAATGTTTTTGATATTCAACAGGGTGTTTCAATAAATATTTTTATTCGTAAAACCAAGGATAAAAAAAATCTTGGCACTGTCTATCATTCAGAATTTTTTGGAAAGCGTGAAATAAAATTTGAAACGCTCAATGATTCTGATCTAGATAAAATCAAATGGCAAAAACTTGACTACTCCGAACCATATTATTTTTTTGTGCCAAAAGATTTTGGTGCAAATAAAGAATACGAGAAAGGATTTGGATTAACGGAGCTTTTTCCTAACTATAATTCTGGTATTCAAACAAAAAATGACGATTTAACAATCGCTTTTGACGAGCAAAAAATACGAAAAACTGTAGATGATTTTCTGCAAAATAGTCTATCGGAATTAGAACAAAAATATGACGTAAATGATAAAGGCGTCTGGAAAGCATCTCAAGCACAAACAGATTTAAAGATTGGAGATTACAGATTTTCTTCACTTCTATACAGACCATTCGATACACGCTATACAGCAATTACTCCAAGATCGAGCGGATTTCTAGCAAGGCCACGAATGAAAACATCAGAACATTTATTGCGTCCTAATTTGGGTCTACTTTTTTCAAGAAGTATTCCAGAACAACGAGCCTTTTCGGAAATATTCGTCTCAAATCAAATCATTGATCTTCATGCCGCGGCTGGTCAAACATACTGTGCCCCTCTCTATTTATATCCCGAAGAAGGTGAAAATCCACAAGTAGGAGAGGCGGCAAACATTCCCGTTGAACGTATTTCAAATATTAGTATCTCCATAGCGCGAAGTATTGCTGAAGAAGTGGGTAGAGCTTGGTATCCGGTTGCTGAATATCCCACCAAGCAGGGAGATGTTCGACTGACACCTGAAGATATTTTTGACTACATTTACGCCGTCTTACACTCGCCAAGTTACCGCGAGAAGTATAAAGAATTTCTCAAAATAGATTTTCCACGTGTGCCATATCCAAAAAACAAGAAACAGTTTGAAAGATTGGTCGAGCTCGGTCGTGAATTGAGGGAGATTCATCTGCTTGAGTCACCAAAGGTGAGCGGGCTTATTACGACATATCCGGTTTCCGGTTCCGATACTGTTGAGAAAATCTCGTACGAGAACGGTAACGTATATATCAACTCCGATCAGTATTTCGGTAATGTCCCAGACGTGGCATGGAATTTTTACATCGGCGGCTATCAGCCTGCTCAAAAATGGCTCAAAGACCGCAAGGGTCGTATTCTCACCAATGAGGATATCGAGCACTACCAAAAAATTATTATTGCACTCATTGAAACAGATCTAATTATGAAAAAAATTGATAAATATATTTATGTATAAAGATAAAACTAAAAAATAATTATGTCATCTCTGTCAATCGGAATCGTAGGTCTGCCAAATGTGGGGAAGTCCACGCTTTTTAACGCGCTGACGAAACAAACCGTTCCGGCGGAGAATTATCCTTTCTGCACTATCGATCCATCTGTTGGGATTGTGCCTGTGCCGGACGAACGTTTGACGAAACTTTCTGCAATATCTAAATCTAAAAAAACTATTCCTGCGGTGGTTGAATTTGTGGATATTGCAGGGTTGGTTAAGGGGGCGAGCACTGGCGCCGGGCTCGGCAATAAATTTCTCTCTCATATTCGCGAAGTGGATGCTATCATTGAAGTGGTAAGAATTTTTGAAGACAAAGATATGATCCATGTCCACGATAAAATTGATCCACTTTTTGATATTGAAGTGATAAATTTTGAATTGGAGCAGGCGGGAATTAAAAAGCCGACACTTTATATGTTGAACACCTCCGAAGTCTCAGAAAATATCAAGAAAGATTTTATTTCTAAACTTTCTGGCCCTCATATTGAAGTTGATCCTATTTTTGGCAAAGGTTTAGACAATCTTATTAAAGCCAGTTATGACTTGTTGGGTCTGATTACTTTTTTTACCACCGGAGAGGATGAATCGCGGGCTTGGACAACGGTTCGCGGAGCGACAGCGCCCATTGCGGGAAAATCAATCCATACTGATTTCAGAGATAAATTTATCCGGGCGGAAGTGGTGGCTTATGATAAACTGATAGAAACTGGTTCTTTTGCCAAAGCGCGAGAAAAAGGTTGGGTTAGAACGGAGGGTAAAGAATATGTCGTAAAAGATGGAGATGTCATAGAATTTTTAATATGAGACAAGAAATTAAACTTTTTTATTCAAGAGATTGGCAGGATTATGAACTTCTAGATACAGGCGAAGGGGAAAAGCTGGAAAGATTTGGAAAATATCTTTTTATTCGTCCGTGTGAAAATGCTATTTGGGCAAAGACTCTGGCAGATAAAGAATGGGGAAGAGCCGATGGCAAATTCTGGAGTTCAAAACAAGGATCTAAAAGTGGTTGGAAATTTAATCTGCAACATCGGATGTTGCACAAAAAATGGGAGATGGAATATAGGGGGATTAAATTTTTTGCCTCACCAACGTCGTTTAGACATCTTGGTTTTTTCTCAGAACAAGCGAGTCATTGGGATTTGATTGAGCAAAAAATTATTAAAGCAAAACAGCCAAGGAATTTTCTTGAAACTGCGCCCTCGGAGACAAAAGGACAGGGAACCCACACGTTTCTTAAAAATTCCTTGGCTGTTTTGCCAGAAAGAAAAATAAAGTTTTTAAATTTATTTGGTTATACTGGAGTGGCGAGTCTTTTTGCCTTGCGAGCTGGTGCAGAAGTAACGCACCTAGACGCCTCAAAGCAAACCTTAAATTGGGCAAAAGAAAATCAAAAACTTAACAGCTTGGACATCGGATGTCCAAGCGGACATCCGATGTCCGGAATGCGTGTTATAGAAGATGATGTTATTAAGTTTTTGGAAAGAGAAGAGAAAAGGGGAAACAAATATGACGCAGTGATTATGGACCCGCCCAAGTTTGGCAGAGGACCGAAAGGGGAAATTTGGAAAATAGAAAAAATGTTGCCGAAGCTTCTTTTGCAAGTTCGTAAAATTTTGAGCGATAAACCGCTTTTCGTAATTTTGACTTCTTATGCGACCGATTCTTCGGCGCTCTTTCTCGGGTACGCGCTTGCTGATGCAATGAAGAATTTTAAGGGTAAAACAGAACAAGGAGAACTTTGTGTGTTGGAAAAATCCAATAAGCGCATTATTCCGCTTGCCAACACGGCCGTATGGACAGATAAGTAAGTCAGGCCTATAATTAAGCCATTACAAGCTAACTTAATATTATGGAAACACAAGAATCTCAAACACAATCAAAAACAACCGCTAAAGATTTTTTTATAAATTTAGGCGCTATTGTCACTCTCGGTTTTTTTGTCGGAAATCTCATCAGTCTTTTATTCACGATAATAAACAAAGTATATCCTCTCACTACCGGCTATAATTACTATGGGAGTTCCTCAATCAGTTTTCCCGTCGCCGCTCTTATTATTGGCTTCCCGGGTTATATTTTGCTTATGTGGCTTTTGGAGAAGGGTTATTTTGTTGAACCGGAAAAACGACAGTTGGGCATAAGAAAATGGCTGACGTATATTACTCTGTTTTTAGCAGGATTGGCGATTGCTGGAGATTTAGTCACTCTTTTGTATTATTTTATTGACGGCCAAGAATTAACCACAGGATTTATTATGAAAGTTCTGTCCGTATTAGTTATTGCTCTTGCGATATTTTTTTATTATATCTCTGATGTCAGAAACAAGCTTAATTCAGTGTCCAGAAAAGTTTGGGTTGCCATTTCTTCTGTTGTGATGCTTAGCTCCATTATTTGGGGATTTTCCGTGCTTGGCTCGCCCCGAACGCAACAACTATTAAAATATGACGAACAAAAAGCAAGTGATTTGCAAAATATAGAAAATTCTGTCCAGAGTTTTTATTCTCTAAAGGGTATTTTGCCTAATGATTTTACAGAATTGGAAGCGCAAAATTATTATTTAAACACGATAGATTCCCAAACTAAAAAATCATACGAATATCAAAAAACAAGCGACACAACGTATAATTTATGCGCGGAATTTAACAAGGAATTAACCAATAAGGGTTATCCGACAAGGTCCGTGATTTATGAAGGATTCACCTGGACGCATCCCGCCGGTTACCATTGTTTTTCCAAAACAATAAATCCAAATTCATATTTTAAGCCGGCGCCGGCGTATCAATAAGCTAAGAATGAAAGAATACGACCATAAAAAAATTGAACATAAGTGGCAACTTGAATGGGAAAAGAAGGGAATATATCACGCAGAAAACCCCGCTAAAGACGGGGCAAGTAAATCTAAAAAACCAAAATATTATAGCCTGATTGAATTTCCATATCCTTCCGGAGACGGACTGCATGTCGGCCATCCGAGGCCGTATATCGGCATGGATATTATTTCCAGAAAAAGAAGAATGGAAGGCTTTAACGTTTTGTATCCGATTGGATGGGATGCTTTTGGCTTGCCGACAGAAAATTTTGCCATAAAAAACAATCTTGACCCGCGAATTGTCACTAAAAGAAACAGCGACACTTTTCGTCGACAAATAAAATCTCTCGGCGTATCTTTTGATTGGTCGCGAGAAATAAATACTACTGATCCGAAATATTATAAATGGACACAGTGGATATTTTTGCAGTTTTTGAAAAAGGGCTTGGCGTATAAAGCTAAGATGGCGATTAATTGGTGTCCAAAAGATAAAATCGGTCTTGCCAATGAAGAAGTCATTGGCGGCGCTTGTGAGCGATGCGGAACCAAGGTAGAGAAAAGAGAGAAAGAGCAATGGATGCTTGCTATTACCAAATACGCCGAGAGACTTGATAAAGATTTGGATACGGTGGATTATCTTCCACAAATAAAACTTGCGCAAAGAAATTGGATAGGGAAGTCAGAGGGGGTAGAGATCAGCTTTCAGCTTATAACTGATAGTTTTCAGAATTTGAGTTCAAAGCTAAAAGCTAAAAGCCAGGAGCTAGAAGCTATTCAAGTTTTTACAACAAGGCCCGATACGATTTTTGGGACAACTTATCTCGTGCTCGCTCCGGAACATGAATTAGTTCAAAAATTAAAAAATAAAATAAAAAATTGGAGCGAAGTAGAAAAATATATTAAAGAAGTAAAAAATAAAACAGATATTGAGCGTACCGCGGAGGACAAAACAAAGACCGGCGTAGAACTGAAAGGAATAAAAGCTATTAATCCGGCAAATAAAGAAAAAATTCCGATATGGATTGCTGATTACGTGCTTCCGTATTACGGCACAGGGGCGATTATGGCCGTGCCCGCTGATGATGCAAGGGATAGAGAATTCGCGGAAAAATTTAAGTTGCCGATTGTAGAAAATTACGAGAAAGCGGGTTTTGAAGATTTTGGAAAAAAAATTACAACCTTCAAACTCCGCGATTGGATTTTTTCACGCCAGCGATACTGGGGCGAGCCGATTCCGGTAATAAATTGCGGAAAATGCGGAATAGTTCCGGTGCCGGAAAAAGATTTGCCAGTAAAGCTCCCGAAGGTAAAAAACTATCAGCCGACGGATAGCGGGGAGTCGCCTCTTGCAAACATTAAAAGTTTTGTGGACACTCGGTGTCCACTATGCAAAGGCAAAGCGAAGAGAGAAACAGATACGATGCCGAACTGGGCCGGTTCAAGCTGGTATTATTTGCGATACACGGATCCAAAAAATTCTAAAGAATTCGCTTCAATAAAAAATTTAAAATATTGGCTTGGAAGCGACCCCGCCGGTGGCGGGGTAAATTGGTATAACGGAGGTAGTGAACATATTACACTGCATCTTTTATATTCTCGTTTCTGGCATAAATTTTTGTTTGATCAAGGGCTCGTGCCGACCTCCGAGCCGTATAAAAAGCGCACTTCGCACGGAATGATTTTAGGCGAAGGGGGAGTAAAGATGTCTAAATCGCTTGGAAATGTTATCAATCCAGATGAAATTGTGAAGACGTATGGAGCGGACACCTTACGTGTTTATGAAATGTTTATGGGGCCATTTAACCAATCTGTCGCTTGGTCCACAGAAAGCATTATCGGAGCGAGAAGATTTATCGAGAAAGTTTGGAGAACAGGCAACAAAGTTGTCTTACAGATCAACTCGGATAAAAAACTGATAAAAACTGATAAAAAATATCAGGGTACATCAGTATCTAATCAGAGTTCATCAGTAAATTTTTCTATAGAAAAATTATTAAATAAAACAATAAAAAAAGTAGAAGAAGATATTGAGGAAATGCATTTTAACACCGCTATTTCTTCAATGATGATTTTAGCAACGGAAATGGAAAAGGCGGGAAAAGTAGATACGGGGGATTATAAAAAATTCCTGCAAATTTTAAGTCCGTTTGCTCCGCATGTTGCGGAAGAACTATGGAATTTGCTTGGAGAGAAGAAGTCCATAAATCTTTCCAGCTGGCCGAAATGGGATAAAAGTCTGATTCAAGATGAAGAAATAAAAATAGCAGTGCAAATAAACGGCAAAGTTAGAGCTGAAATTATGGTGAAAACAGACGAAAATGGAGAGGAAATCAAAAAAAGAGCTGTCTCAACCGAGGCGATCTTAAAGCACCTTGCCGGCAAAAAAACGAAAAAAGTTATTTATGTGAAAAATAGACTTATTAACATTGTTGTTTAGTTGCTTTTTGATATAAAACTATATACAATTGTTCCAAACGTAGTCGTTATTTTTATTAATTTTTTTAAAAAGCTTATGTATTCAAATATATTTGATAAACTTTCATTTTTATCGCTATTCTTAGTTATAATATTGTTGCCTGTTTTTTTCTTGCCTTTTACCAATATTCCGATTGAAACTTCCAAAGGATTACTTTTAGTTTTGGGACTTGCGCTTTCCTTGATTTTTTGGGCCTTAGCAAGACTTTCAGACGGCAAGATAATTTTCCCAAAATCTTGGCTTTTAGTATCCGGACTCGGCGTAGTCTTGGCTTTTCTGCTCTCGGCTCTTTTTTCCAAAAACTCCGAAGCATCTTTATTCGGCACGATGTTTGATGCCGGCAGTTTCTGGTTTATTTTTTCCGGTTTTGTTTTAATGTTTATGTCTTCCATCGTTTTTCGAACTTCTAAAAGAGCGAGAATTGTTCTGCTCGGGATAATTCTATCTTTGGCTTTTGTTTTAATTTTCCAAAGTTTTCATTTGTTTATGCCTAGGGTTCTGTCGCTGGGAATTTTAACCGACAAAACCGGCAATATTTTGGGATCCTGGAACGCTTTAGGGCTTTTTGCCGGATTTTCCTGTCTTATGTTTCTTTTAGTGGCTGAGTTTTTTCCGGTTTCAAAAATTGGAAAACTTTTACTGCAAATACTTATTCTGCTTTCCATGTCACTAATGGCCGTGGTAAATTTCCCATTGGCTTGGATACTTCTCGGAATCTCCAGTTTGATTATTTTTGTTTATAAAACCGCAACTACTTTTCAAAAAAGCAAAGACAGAGAAGGAGAAAACTCCGCAAACGATGCTTCACCGGATGAGGCGGGCAAAAAGAAAAAACATTTTCCCTGGATTTCTTTTATTGTTGTCATAGTGTCTTTGTTATTTTTTATGTCCGGGAAACCGATAAGAAATTTTATCCCGAATCTTTTGCAAATATCAAGCACTGAGGTTAACCCCGATTTTGGGACTACAATGTCCATAACAAAAGAAGTGCTTCTTGAACATCCCGTATTCGGTATTGGTCCGAACAGATTTGAAGAGGCTTGGTCCAGGTACAAACCTGTTTCCATAAACACCCTGTCCATAAACAATGTTCAATTCTGGGATGTTTCTTTTAGTTCGGGTTCCGGATTATTGCCTACTTTAACCTCCACAATCGGAGGTCTTGGCATTCTTACTTGGCTTGTTTTTATTGTTTTGTTTTTGGTCATCGGATTGAGATCTGTGTCTTTTGGCGTTAAAAATGGAGTAAATTGGGAAATGATGGCGTTTTTTGTTCTCTCTCTTTATTTATTTATTTCTTCATTTTTTTACTTCACAGGAGCAGTAATGTTTTTAATATTATTTGCTTTTGTCGGAGTGCTTATCGGGCTAATTGCTTCCAATTCCAAAAAAGAAATATCGATATCATTTTTAAGCGATTATAGAAAAAGTTTTTTCTCAATCCTTATTCTCATTCTTGTAATAATTCTTTCCGCCGCTATCTCGTTCAGATATACAGAGCGCCTTGTTTCCGTTTCCTATTTTAGGAAATCTCTTTCGGCATCTACGCTTTCGGAAGCCGAGAAAAATATCAGCAGAGCCGTTTCTTTGTATTCAAACGATTTATATTTACGCGCCTATTCGGAAATATATCTTGTGAAATTAAATTCTATAGTTAAAAAGGGGTCGACATTGTCCGACGCGGATAAGATGGATTTGCAGACAACTTTTGACCAAGCTCTAAACAGCGCGCAAATGGCGGTTGCGTATAATTCGTCAAACTACTTGAATTTTCTGTCCCTTGGTTCTGTGTATCGGACGGCGGGT
>LBZL01000018.1:9929-15770 GCA_000994705.1 Candidatus Nomurabacteria bacterium GW2011_GWB1_40_7
CTTTTCAAAATGCTTCCGACCTGAATCCGCTTAATCCTGGTCTTAAACTTGCCATGGCAAAAGCAGTATTTGCCGACGGAAAGATCCAAAATGCGAAAGATTATGCCAATTCAGCCCTCTCCCTTAAGCCGGATTATATTGATGCTTTAATCACCCTCTCTCAAATAGCAAAAAGCGAGAATGACAATGAGAAAGCATTATCTTACGGACAAGCCGCTCTTTCTCTGGACCCGACAGACAAAAACTTAAAACAATATGTTGATTCTTTAAATAAGCCCGCATCACCCTCTGTTTCTGTTCCCACTCTTGCCCCTAATGAACCTAAAGAATAAGGTGATAATAGGATGGAGAAAATCCTAAGAATTTTTACTAAAGAATCCGGGAGCGTGAATCAAGCCGCGCTTCTCCTGGGTTCGCTTACCTTACTGTCGCAGATTTTGGCGCTTTTCCGCGATCGCTCCTTCGCGCACTTTATCGGGCCTTCGCCTTCGCTTGACGCTTACTACGCGGCTTTTCGGGTACCGGATCTTATTTTTATTTCCATCGCTTCGCTTGCTTCTGTTACCGTTTTAATTCCTTTTATTGTTGCCAGGATGAAAGGGGACAGTGTGACCGAAGAAGCGCAAAAATATCTGAATAATATTTTTACCGCTTTCTTTTTTTTAATGGTTTCTGTTGCCCTTATCGCTTTTTTTCTAATGCCTTATCTGGCGGATCTTGTCGCTCCGGGCTTTGCTCCGTTTTATCAGGCGAAAATGGTTTTGCTTTCGCGCATAATGCTTCTTTCGCCGATTTTAATGGGCCTCTCAAATCTTTTCGGCACCATTACTCAGCTTTTCCATAAATTTTTTATCTATTCTTTAAGCCCCATTTTTTATAATTTGGGAATTATCGCCGGCGTTGTTTTTCTTTACCCGATTTTTGGAATTTCCGGATTAGCGATGGGGGTGGCGCTTGGCGCTATCATGCATTTTGGGATACAGGCTCTGGCATCGCATGGTTGCGGGTTCACTCCAAAATTCTCACTTTCTATCAATTTAAAAGAGATAAAAGCTGTAGCCTTGACCTCGCTTCCTCGAACACTGGGTCTGGCTTTTAATAATATTGCCCTTGTTAGTATTATTGCCCTGGCCTCATTTTTAGAAAGCGGTTCCATTTCAGTGTTTAATTTTGCGTTCAATCTTCAATCGGTTCCGCTAAATATTATCGGCATATCTTATGCAGTGGCGGCTTTCCCAACTCTAGCAAAATCTTTTGGGGGCGGAAAAAAAGAGGAATTCAAAAAACACTTGAAGATAGCGGCACGGGCTATCGTATTTTGGTCTTTGCCGGTAATATTTCTTTTTATTGTTCTTCGGGCGCAAATAGTGCGCGTGATTCTTGGGTCCGGGTCTTTTTCCTGGGATAATACCCGCCTGGTGGCGGCCGGTCTGGCGATTTTTTCCGTTTCCATTCTAGCCCAAGGCATGATTACCTTATTGTCCCGTTCGTATTATGCGACTGGCAACACCAAGCGTCCGCTTATGGTGAATCTTTTTTGCTCTATTTTAATTATAATTTTATCTTTTGTATTTATTCGTTTTTTTGAAAATTGGCTTCTTTTCCGATATTTTATAGAGTCCCTGCTTAAGGTAAGCGATATTCCCGGCACGGAAGTATTAATGCTTCCGCTTGCATATTCGGCTGGAACAATATTAAATTTTATTTTGCAATGGGTTTTCATTAAAAGAGACTTTATGTCTGATGAACCTTTCATTGCCAAAACTTTTTTTCAAAGCTTGGGTGCGTCGTTTTTCTTGGGATTGGCAACTTATTTAGGTTTAAATATTCTTTCGCCGATTTTTGGCACGACTACTTTTTGGGGAGTGTTTTTACAGGGTTTTATCTCCGGAATTTTTGGCATAGCCACTGCCGTGGCGGTATTACATTTACTTAAGAGTGAGGAATTAACCGATATTTTGAAAATTCTAAAGACCAAATTCTGGCGGGCAAAAATTATTGTCCCTTCTCAAGAGGAACTTTAGATTGTCAAACTTACTTATCCCCATAATTTTCTTTTTTTATGCGGGGGTTATTGTTATAATTTGGGTGTTTAGGTCTAATTTATGCTGAATAATTTGGCCAGAGGAAAAGTATTTTTTCTAGGGGTTTTGATTCCCGTGGCCTTTTACGCGTCTCTTGCTTTTGCTTCCGAAACAAATGGAACAATTGACGGGACCTACAAATACGCTTGGGGAGAAAACATCGGCTGGGTTAATTTTGATTGCGATAATTGCGATGTTAGCGTTACAGACGGCAGTCTTACCGGGTATGCTTGGAGTGCGCAATATGGCTGGATAAATTTAAATCCGGATAACTCAGGAGTTGAAAATGATGCGGAAGGAACACTTTCAGGCTACGCTTGGGGTTCAAATTTGGGCTGGATTAATTTTACCGGAGTTACCATCGATGAAGACGGAGACTTTTCGGGTTACGCGACAATTGAATCCGACAGTAGCAGGATTAATTTTAATTGCGCCACTGGTGATTCCTGCGCTTCTTCGGATTTCAAAGTAAAGACCGACTGGATACCGGCAAGCGCGCGAAGTACCGGCAGTTCAAGCGGTTCGTATGTACTTTTGCCACAAACCTTGCCTCCCGTTGTTGCTCCTCCCGTTGCGGGCGATATAAATGAAATTCCGAAAGTTTTTTATCCTCCTCTTTCCGCTTCCGCATGGGATTCTTTTTTGAATTTATTTAAGCCTAAAAAACCCGCTGAAACAGAAATTGTTCAAGTCCCTGAAATTGCGCCTCTCTCGTTTAAAATGATTTGGAATCTTTTGCCCACAAAAGCGATCGAGGCCTTTGTTTTTGCGCCATTGCCGTATGAAGTTCGTATCCTCGCCAATAAATTCCCGGAGCTCAATAGAACCCTCAAAAGCGTCGGAGTGGAAAGGTTGACGGATATGAGCAAGTTAAGCGGGGTAACTCTTAATCTTCCCGGGCTTACCGAGTTGTCCAACCTGATTGAAAAGAAAAATTTGCCGGCGGAATTCGTGTTCGCTCGAGCAAGCGGAGAATTGGTTGATTTAAATGTTGCTATGTCTATTGGCGACAAAGGTGAAGTTTTACAAAAAATATCTTCCTTGCCCGGCAAGACATTACGGTTGGTGGTAAAACCAATTAGCAAAGCGCGAAGCGTGACCGGCTATATTGTTTTTAGGGCAACCACTCCGAAAGTGTCAGAAATTGAAATTTCCCGTTCATCGCTTGCCGCTTCCGTTCTTTTTTCTATGGACGGTTTGGTTGAAAAAACCTCTAAGCCTGTTTCGGTAGAAAATAAATTAGTGCTTTCTTCTTTTGAATACACGGACCCCGACCGTGATGGAATATATACGGCGGATGTTATTTCTCCTTCTGTGCCGGGAGAATATGAAGTTATCACGGTTATTGATTATGTGGATCCCGTGCTTGGTACTCGTCAAATGAGAATGATAACTGTTATTGACCCAGAAGGGTATGTTTTTGAAAAAAACAATAGCAAAGAAACTCGCATACCTAGCGCCATAGTTTCGCTTTATGTGTTAAATAATGCCACCAAAAAATACGAGCTTTGGGCGGCGAAAGATTATCAGCAAGAAAACCCGCAAGTAACCGATATCCGTGGAACATACTCATTCCTAGTGCCGGAAGGTTCCTATTATTTCCAAATAGAGGCGCCCGGCTATAATTCTTTTCAAGGAAAGGTATTTGTTGTGGCGGAAGGAAGCGGTATTCATCAAAACATAGAATTGAAATCCAACCGGGGATGGTTTTCTATGTTTGACTGGAAAACGATTCTTTTGATTGTTGTGTTATTATTATTAGTGTATAATTTATACCGTAGTACCTTGCGAGATAAATTATTAAAATTTTCAAACAAATGATGATAGAAAATGAAAAACGTTTTGTAGCTATATTTATTGTTGTACTCATTATTGGCAATGTAGTTTTTGCTTATAATTATTTTACTTCTCACAAAGAGTTGGAGATAATCAAATCTTCCCAAACAAAAGTTGAATTAAATCAAAAAATAATTAACTTTGCCTCAATGTTTATCAAAAAAGTATTGCAGGCGGATAAAGAAGTTGATTTTGAAACGAGACTTTCTCTTGAAAATGCAGTCCGTGATTTGAAAGATGAGGAAGTAATGGCGGAATGGCAAAATTTTACCGCTAGCAAGACGGAAGCGGATGCGCAAAATAGCGTAAAAAAGCTCTTGGGTATTTTGATAACCAAAATCCAGAAGTAAATTTTTTAATAGGGCAGACCCAAATGCCTAAAAACTATGAAAAATATATTTTCAAAAATAAAAATTATATCAACAAACAAAATAGCTATCGCTTTGTTTGTTTTTATTGTACTTGCTTTGTTCTCTGCAAAAATGGTTTTTGCAGTTTGGAATGGAACTTTTTATGACCCAGGCGATACCTTAAATCCAGAATGTCTACCGACAGACGTAGATTGTGATGTTCGCTCCCCGCTTACTTCTACTAATATCAGCGATACAGCTTATGATGCAACGACTTGGAATGGTGTGACGACAATTGCCCCAAGTAAAAATGCGATAAGGGATCAAATAGAAATTTTAGTAGCAAGCAATCATAATCCCATAACACTAGGAACAGCCAACGGTCTTTCTTTGGCTACTCAGATTTTAAGTTTAGCTTTAGCTTCCACTTCCACTACTGGCGCATTATCCGATACAGATTGGGATACTTTTAATAATAAAGCCCCAGCTCTTGGGGCGGATGATAATTATGTTACCGACGCGCAACTTGTAGTAGTCGGAAATACCTCCGGGACAAATACGGGGGACAATGCCGCTAATTCTTCAACGATGTATGTCGGCACCACTGCGATTGCTTTGAATAGAGCAAGTGCCGCCCTCGCTTTGACTGGAATTACTGGGATTGACGGTAATGCGGCAACTGTAACGAATGCTGTTTTAACTACGGCTTTAACTAATAACGGCGGAGCAGGAACTTTGACTTGGCCAGCGGCAGGAGCTACTTTGACTATTCCAACAGGTGGAGGAACTTTAGGAACTGCCGCATTTACTTCTACCACAGCGTATGAAGCATCGGGCGCAATTGCTACTCACGCCGCTCTTACTACAGGAGTGCATGGATTGGCTATAACCGCTGGGCAGACACTTACAGTAACTACGGGAGGAACCCTTGGCTCAAACGCTTATACTTCTACTGCTTATGTCCCCTACACAGGAGCAACGGGAGATTTAGTAATGGGAGCTAATGTGGTTTCCTCTACTTCAGGTTTTAATTTACTTTCCGATACTACTCAAATAAAACTTGGAGCTTCTTCAGATGTAGGACTTGCTAGAAACGGGGCAGGCGTTTTGAAAGTAACAGATGGGGGTACAGGGTTGGGTGGTTTAGTAGTAGGTGGCACAACCATAAATGTAGGTGCGACAAGTTCAGCCCTCACTGATCTCCTTATCAACCCAACTACCAAGACAAGCGGGAATTTAATTGATTTGCAAATAAATAGTGTAAGCAAGTTTAATGTAACGAATGCGGGCTTTGTAACTGCTGGAAAGTTTACCGTAGGAGGTACAGAAGTAACCAGTAGTTATGTTTATGCTGCTTCAGGAGATTTTGCAAATTTGAGAGCACAGGCAAGCAACACTACTCTTGGCGTAAATATTGGAACTGCATATGCCACTTCTGGTGTGTTTGATGTGCTTATGGCGGGGGGAACTCACTCTGAAACGTCTGGCGCCCAAGGAGCTGTTAAAATTCAACCAGTCTATAATCAAACTTCTGGCACAGCGGCGAATACCGACCTTCTTATCAATCGCAC
>LBZL01000019.1 GCA_000994705.1 Candidatus Nomurabacteria bacterium GW2011_GWB1_40_7
TTTTATGAAGTGCTACATACACCACTCTATTTGAAACCTTGGTCGCAAATACTCTGGGTGTATGGATACTGGTCTCGGTAGCGAGAAACCTTGGTCTCTCGCATATTCACCTACTGCCATTTTTAGTATAACAAAGTTTTTTAATATAAAAAGAAAACAAGTGAGCGTGGAAAATCCGACGGCTCACTTGTGTATGAATGATGCGTTGTTCTGCACCATCCACACACAAGTGGTTGATGCCAACGCGAGGGCAAAAGGGCAAAGTGTCAAAAAAGACCACAGTGCCCAATCCCAGAGTGCTACTTGCTGAAACGCAGAGCGGGGCCGCGGGAGCTCCAGCCGACGCCCAGCCAGACCCAGCCCACCACGACCTCGTCGCCGTCCCCGTAGAGACCCGGGACACGCAGGCTGCCGTCGCGGCTCTGCACGACCGAACCCCACAGGAAGACCGCGATGCCCTTGGCTTGGATGGCGAGCCCGTCCTGCAAGTTGAGGCACGACGTGAGAGCGTTGTCCTTCTTCAGGTGCGTGTGGATGGTGTTGCCCTGCACCGACCCACGCTTCTGCTGGTCGTGGAGCCACTGCTCAACCCCTGTCTGCAGGTTGTATTCAGTGGGACCCGAGCACTCCAACTCGGGGTGCTCCAACTTCTTGAACCAGTCGGGGTAGGTCGGCTTGACGGACCTGTCCACGCGGACGAGGAAGTCAAGCACGGGTTCGGGTGGGGGCTCGGGCTTCGGTTGTGGAACGAGGGTCAGCTCGTCTCGCAGGAACTGGGCGGCTCCCTCAAGCCCTCCCAGTTTGTTGAAGACGGCTTCCACCGTCCCGAGGTCCAGCGAGGCGTATTTCATCGTCGTGTTCATTGTGTTCTCCTCCGACCATTGGTCGGCATTGTTTCTCCGCCTATTAAGCGGAGAGCCGTGTGATTACGGCGGTTGTTGGCGCGATGCTAGAGGACGACCACATTGGTAGTCATAGCCAGAAAATACCGAATAATCGGGACCTTGTGGCTATGACCACTGTTTTTGCAAGTAGCTTATCAAGGAACATTTTACGCCTATATTATACTACACTTTATACCTAATTTGTCAATCACAACCCGACTGAAATAAATACTAAAAAAGGTGCTATAATCCTGCTATGAAAACTTATGTTTTTATAGATGCCTCAAATCTGTTTTATGGCGGAGAAAAGAGCTTGGGTTGGAAGATTGACTACAGGAAACTATTCACCTATTTGCAGAAAAAATACGACGCCAATCGTATCTTTTATTTTGGCGGTGTTGAAATACACGATTTCAAATATGATTATCAAAAAGATGAAACAGTGCCCATTGCCAAACTTGAAAGTTATCTGTTAGACCTTATTAAAAATAAAGGCAAAAAATTAAATGAAGCAGAGTTGCTACTTATAGGAAGACATTTACAGAGAGTTCGTTTCTACTTAAAACTATTAGAGTTCGGGTATCGCTTATTCTTGAAACCCGTAAAGATGTATGACCAAGAGGATGGCACCACTAAACGCAAAGCAAACTGTGATGTTGATATGGCTTTTCATTTAATGAAAGAAAAAGATACTTTTGAGAGAGCAGTAGTGCTTTCTGGCGACGGAGATTTTCTACCTGTATTAAAATACCTAAAAGAAATCAAAAAAGAAGTGGTTATACTTGCTAGAGGTCCAAGAACAGCGAAAGAAATAAAACAATTTGCAGGTAATGATTTCCGAGATTTTGAGTATCTACGAGAACGAATAAAAATGCAAGGAAAATAAGCTAGAAACAAGGAAAGGCACCCATTTAGGATGCCTTTCAAGTTTAGTATCTGTATTTTAGCACAAACCGTTATAAAAAAGCAAGTCAAGTAGCCACTGTTTTTTGCAAATTATTGACCCTTTTCACGAGCTTATTATTAAAAGAGTTTTAATGGTTCAGAAAGGTATTTGATACCTTTAATCACGCTTTCTTTTTGGAAAAATGAGCTAAAAGATTACACATTCTACTATTGCTCGCACCGCAAGAAAGGAACTGAAAATTGCACCCAAAAAGCATATATTCCTTTGGAAGATGTGGAAGATATGATAAAAGAAGAAATAGAAAAATACACCATTTCAGAAAAGTTCCGAGATTGGGCTTTGAAGATTTTGGAGGAAGAGCACGCTGACGAAGCCAAAGAGCGTGAGGTCATTTATAAAGCCCAATTAAGCTCTCTTGAGGTCTCACAGAGAGAACTTGATAGTTTAATAACAATGCGTATGCGTGAACTCATAGATGACGACCAGTATACTTCAAGAAAAAAGGAACTAACCGAGAAGATTGCCGTGATGAAACGAAAAGTATCTGAAACCCAAACGAGAGCCCAGAACTGGCTACAACATACCGAGCAAACATTTGATTTTGCACACGAGGCAAAAGCGAAGTTTGAAGACCCAAATACGACGCTAGAGGAGAAAAAAGGCATCTTCACCGCACTCGGTTGGAACTACATCGTAAAAGACAAAAAACTCTTTATTTCTCAATGTGATTGGCTGGAACGCATAGAAAAAAAGCGAGATGCGGTAGAAAGTGAAATTGGTCGGTTGGAACTGGAAAATAATCAATCACCACAAATGCAAAATTAACTCAATTGCGCTTTGCGCGAGCGACCGGACTTGAACCGGCAACCTCATCCGTGACAGGGATGCGCTCTAACCAGTTGAGCTACGCCCGCAATATTCTTATTATACATAAAATCGTATAATTTCAAAGCATTATTATATATTTTGTGTCGATGGCAGGAGTTGCACCTGCGACCTTCTCTTTATGAGTGAGATGCTCTAACTACCTGAGCTACATCGACATTACAAGAAATATAGCAGAAAACTTATAAAAATAAAAGTCCCTAAATGTTTGATATATTTTCTATGGCTCCAAACACCTTATTTCTTAAAGATGTGCCTTTTCTTACCTTAACTCTCAAAATACCTTTGTATTTTTCTATATTTTTTAAGGAAGTTTTTTTAAGATTTGTTTGTATAAAAGTGGTTTTCGAGAATTGCTCATTTTTAATATCTAAAAAATTTATCCAAAACATCCTTATCTCTCTTTTTTCTTTTTTAAAAAGCGGATTCTGGAAGAACCATATCTTTACACCAAAAACTAAGCGTTGACTTGGCAATGTTCAGTTTTTTGGAAATGTCACCTAAGCTTGCGCCATTTTTTCTCATGTTTTTCGCTATTTCTTTCATGTGTGGATAGTACATAAGGTATATTTTAAAACATTTGGAGTACAGAAACAACTTGCATATTATAAGAATATAATATAAAATAGTGTTTATAGCGGGGTAGAGAAGAGGCATCTCGTAAGGCTCAGCGTTATAAATATGGGCCCCCTCTTGGGAAACCTTGAGGTGTGCACTCATCAAATCCGGAGAAATCCTCTCTGCTAATTAGCAGAAAGACAATTCCGAGCTAAATTCTTTGACTAACGTCAGAGATAAATGTGTAGAGACTAGATGATGAGCTCCTTAATCTTTAATTTATTTTTTAGAAAGGAGATGGTATAGTCCAGACCACAAACAAAAGGGTAGTGAAAACTATAGTGGTAAAGCATAACCTTAAGACCCACGTTCGATTCGTGGCCCCGCAACAATTTTAAATATAACCGTATGGGTGAAAAATCTGCTCATACAAAGCGATTACTCTTTTGGCTTCGTGCTGGGAAAGCTCAAACGCTAAACCCTCGTGCGCTATTCTATTTCTGATTGTATGCACTTCCCAGGCCGTAGTGAGACTGGGAAAATTGTCCTGATTGGCCATTTTTAATTTATCGCCCAAGCTCTCCCCCTTGTATCCCAATTGGTCCATCAAACCCTCCAGCATGGAATCCGCTTCAATAATCGCGAGTTTCCAATCGCTGGAATGCTGAGAGAAAAGATAGTTGAGAACCTTTCCCCAATGCTCATTTTTCGAACCCCCGACTTCCTCACGCAACCTTTTTTCGTATTCGGCTTTATTGTGCGCATATTCGGCGATTTCGTGGTGCAGGTGCTGACGCTCTTTTTTTCTAATTTCAAACATCCGAACAATCGTATAACAAATTATTGTCAAAAAAAATATCGCCAAAAAGAAAAGAGCGGTTTTTCCAAAACTTATTATTTGATCGCCGTCAACAAAAGAAAAAAAATCCCTAAAAAATACAGCGCTTTGGCCAAATAAATAATCCGGATTCAAATATTTGGAGTTAAGAAAAGATAATATTTCCATATATAAAATTATAACATAATTCTATTTTCCTTTATTTCTTCAAATTTTTTGCCGATGTTAAAAAGCATATCTTCGCGAAAATGCGGCGCCATAAATTGGATAGAAAATGGCAAACCGGTGGAAGAAAATCCGGAAGGCAAAGCGATGGACGGCACTCCCGCCAAATTGGCCGGAGCAGAAAAAATATCGCATAAATACATTGCCACGGGGTTGTCTAATTTTTCCCCTATTTTGAACGGAAGTATCGGCGCTGTCGGTGTCAAAATATAATCCACTTTTTCAAAAGCATGCATGATTTCTTCCCTTATTTTTTCCCGAACTTTTATCGCCTTATTATAATAAGCGTCATAATATCCGTGTGAGAGCACATAGGCGCCGAGCAATATTCTACGGCGCGCTTCTTTGCCGAAACCCTTGCCCCGACTTCTCATATATACTTCCATTAAATTATCACCCGGTTCCGAAAGACCATAGCGAATTCCATCAAAACGCGAAAGATTGGTAGATACTTCTGCCGGCATAATTATATAATATGCCGCTAAAGAATATTTTGAATACGGTAATTCTATGTCTATGATTTCATATCCTGCGTTCTTTAATTTTTCTAAAGATTGTTTGAAATTCTCTTCTACTTCAGCATCTACGCCTTCTTTAAATAGGTGCCATGGTACGCCGATTCTGGCAGCTTTTAGTTTATTGCTTTTAGCTTTTAGTTTTCGTAATTCGTCTGGGACAGAAGTACTATCTTCTTTGTCATATTTGGACAAGAGATTGAAAATTATTTCTGTATCTCGCACGCATTTGCCAAAAGGAGAAACTTGGTCTAATGAATTACCCATCGCGATTATTCCTTGTCTGGAAACTGCTCCATAGGTCGGCTTGAGCCCAACTAGTCCGCAAAAAGCCGCTGGCTCTCTCACTGAGCCACAGGTTTCTGTGCCGAGGGCCGCTAGAGCCATGTCGCCCGCCAGCGCTGCCGCAGAACCTCCGGAAGAACCACCCGGTACTCGAGAAGAATCTATCGGGTTATGCGTCACCCCGAAAGCAGAAGTTTGAGTAGAAGAGCCCATGGCAAATTCGTCCATATTTGTACGACCCAATAACACTGCTCCTACTTTTTTCAAATCCTTAATGACGGTCGCATCATAAACCGCTTTATAATTTTCTAAAATTTTTGAACCAGCTGAAACAGTGTGTCCTTTTATCAAAATATTATCTTTAATGGCGAACGGGATACCGGTCAGGGTTGTGGCCGTGCCGTCGGTAAATTTTTTCTGTGCTTCTTCTGCTTGCGACAGCACGTCATCGTATATTTCAAGATACGCGTTTATTTCTTTATTTCTTTCGGCAATAATTTTTAAATATGCTTCCGCTAATTCTTTACAAGTAAATTCTCCTTTCTGTAAAGCTTCATGCGCCTTTTCTATTGTGAGATTTTTCAAATCAATCATCCCAGTACTAAAATTTTAAATTTTTATTAATGGCTTTCATTTCTTTTTTCTTTTTAATTATTTTTATCATAATATACTTACTCAAAAATTTAGTACGGGACAGGTAGAATTACAATATTTTCTTCACTTTTAGAAAACCATCTTGCGCATCAGGAAATTGTTCTTTAATAAGTTCTTTAGAAAAATCTCGTTCCTCCTCTGTGTCCTCCCGCCAAACATTTTTTTGACTATATTCGAGAGACACATCTCCCACTTCAACTTTTTCAACTTGTTTTACATAATCTAAAATACCCTCCATGTCTTTGAGAAGGGCTGTCTTTTCTTCAAGAGATAGCTCGATTCTGGCCAGTTCGGCTAGATTTTCCACGTCTTTTATATCCATCCCGTTAGAAATTAATACTAATACACGAATCCTGCCAGTTTAACGGAAATCGTTGATTTCCTATTTCTAACGGGATCCATTTTGAAAGTATAGCAAAATGAAGGATAAAACAAAAATTGCTTCAGCGTATGTGCCTAAAATTCTCTAGGTCTTCTATTCTTTCTTTTTCATTTTCATTTTTCGGCCGATGAATGGCGTTTGGATAAAAGTCACCATCGTCAGTTTTTATAGCGGTGTGTTCCCCAAATAAATATCTAATGCTCTCTTCTGAACATTTATTTGGATCAGTATTCTCGCCAGTTAAAAGAAACAATTTTTTTAACAAGTCATCCCCTTTTACCTCAAGGATTACTGACGGACCATACGCAGACCGTTTAAGAACTTCTTTTTGTAGCCCTTTCTGCGGGGTATTTTCAAACATTGTGCCGATCACAAAATTTTCTGGCAACTGCCTTGTCACAGTTTGGGCTATATATAAACCAGAATCTTTTAATCTTTGAATTATTAAATTTTTATTTTTTAGAGCATATGGTTTTATTACAACTACAGCCAAATTGCTTTCTGGGTCAACAGAAATATCCGAAGCTTCAATTAGTTTTTTTTCTTTAGATTGTTCAAGGGTTGGCAGCTCCATAACTGTTATTCAAACTTATCAAATGTTATTGTTCTAATATTATCAAAATCAAAACCGTATTTCTTATATACCTCTCTTGGATCGCCATCAAATCTTTGTTCCCAATCTAACTCGAGCTTTTGAGCAATTAATTTCAGTTCTTCTACTGAACTTCCTTCCAACTCTACAAAAATCGGAATTTCGGGCCAAGTGTCAACATCGACAGATACATTATCAAGACTGAAAGAATGTCTTCGTTTTTCCACTGTTCTAAATATCACAAATCCAACTGACTCTAAAAAAATCTTTGCTTCTTCTGCGTCTGACACATCAAATTCAATCTCTTTTGTGCTATCGACAGTTTGTTCTTTATTGCTTTTAAAAGAAAGTTTGGCCTTTCCGTTTTTTTCTCTTACTTTAATTAATTTATGTTGTCCTAGCCAAGTCAAATCTTTGTCATAAAAAATAGTATCATTGAGTTTTGCCTCACCGTTATCAACAGCACCCAAACTTTTCAACCTTGAAATAAGTGAATTTTTATCTATACCTAAAAATCTGGTTTCTATTTCAGTTTTCATTTTTATTTACCTTCTCCTACTAGGGCTTTAATTCTTTCTTCAACCGGCGGATGGGTTGCAAAAAAACCACCAATTTTTTTGCCTGCCTGCGCAGGCAGGCCTACACTTACACCTTTCGGATCAGCAATATATAGATGCGCTATCGCGCCAGATTGACGCACCATCGGCTGACTAGCCCCCGAAATTTTACGAAGGGCATTCGCAAGTCCGTCGGGGTAACGAGTAAGAAGTGCCCCAGATGCATCTGCTAAAAATTCACGCTTTCTCGAAATAGCCAACTGAATTAACACGGCAAAAAGCGGCGCTAGAATTGAGAGAATAATCCCAATAATCAAAAATAAACCACCCCCACCCTTGCTATCTCTTCTGCCTCCAAAAAATAAATTTCTTCTAAAAACATCCGCCACAATGGTAACAAAACCGACAAGCACCACGACAACGGTTGAAAGTAGCATATCTTTGTTCCCGATATGCGAAAGTTCGTGCGCGATTACGCCTTCCAATTCAGTCTTATTAAGAATTGCTAAAAGACCTGTGGTCGCGCAAACGACAGCATGATTTTTATCTCTACCAGTAGCGAAAGCATTCGGGGCTTGGTCTTGCACAACATACACTCTCGGCATCGGAAGTCCTGCGGTAATGGCAAGATTTTCCACGCTGGTATATAAATCAAAATACTCTTCCCTCTTGGCTTCTTTAGCGCCGGCCAAAGCCAGAACAATTCTGTCCGAAAACCAGTAAGAAAAAATGTTCATTAATATGCTGAAGGCAACAAAAAAGTATAAAATATTCGGATTGCCATAGTAGTAACTAAAAAACCAACCGAAACCGATAACCACCACAAAAAATACCGACATCAAAAGCCATGTTTTAGTGACATTTTTTGATTGTTCAGTATATAAAGTAGCCATCTAAAACTTTACTTCTACCGGATTTTGGGCAACATCGTTGTCTGCAAGGTCAAAGAATTCCATTTTGGAGAAACGAAACGTGCCCGCAATGATATTGCCAGGAAAATGCTCAATTGCGGTATTTAAGTCGCGAACATTCGCATTATAGAATCTTCGAGACGCCTGAACTTTATTTTCTGTATCGGAAAGCTCACTTTGAAGCGCCAAGAAATTTTGATTGGCCTTCAAATCCGGATAAGCTTCGGCAACGGCAAAGATGGATTTTAATGCGCCGGTCAGCATATTTTCCGCTTCTGCGTGGGCCGGAGTGGGACCGCTTGCGCCCATGGCCGCCGTGCGAGCTTTGGTAACATTTTCAAAAGCAGAACTCTCGTGAGTAGCATAACCTTTTACTGTACTTACAAGGTTTGGAATTAAATCATATCGACGTTTTAATTGAACTTCAATATCCGCCCAAGCTTCTTTGGTACGATTGCGACGAGTAACAAAACTGTTAAAAGCAAAAATTACTAATAAAATGAGAACCCCTAAAACGATTAAAATGTACATCATACCGAGCATTATAGCACAAAGACAGTAAAATTAAAATCTATCGTTCTAGCTCATTAAAAAGGTTACCAAGAAAGGAGTGGATAGCTCATAAATAGGTTACCGTGGTCGTATGACCATGAAAACAAAAACAGAGATATT
>LBZL01000020.1 GCA_000994705.1 Candidatus Nomurabacteria bacterium GW2011_GWB1_40_7
TTAATATCTGATTCCTATGGATCAAGTATAAACTCCTTACAATCATCCTACACATACAGGTCACTCAGTCATACATAAATACTGCCTTAAAATAATTACACTGTTTAAAAGAAAAAAATAAAGCTGTGATTTTAAAACACAGCGAACGAACACATCAGTACCGCCTGCATTCTCTCAAAACAGAGAAATACAATATTCTGGCTTTGTTGAAAAATTATCCGTTTATCAGTGTTTTTAAATCGTTGGCGTCTTGCACGATACTACCCAAACCAACCCGATCACATAAGACAAGAAATCGCTCAAATCGTTTAGTGTAATTTCCGTTATATAATATTCTGCCCATGCTTGCCCGGCTTTCTGCAAGCTTGTACAATCGGTTCATGCGGTAGAGGGGCTTACCTGCAACCGAATAGCGGTTATATGCAGTGAGTTGGTATTGCAAGTTATGACACTTCCTGCACTTGAATTGCATGCTATTGCGTGGAAGATATAATTTAGATGCTCTATGGCCACAAGCACAAACAAAATATGCCCGTTCGCCAAAATTGCATGCTATTGCGTGGAAGATATAATTTAGATGCTCTATGGCCACAAGCACAAACAAAATATGCCCGTTCGCCAAAAGTAAGTTCAACAGTTTCCCATACAAATTCTTGCGGTTTATTGCCATCTACGCTAAGAAACAGACGGGTTGGCTCAGATATATCGTCAAACCAATAATTCACATCGGGTCGGCGTTCCAACTTATTGATTTCTAACTTCCTAATGCGATCGGGTCTTCTCCCGACATCTCGCGTATTTAGAGCAAAACAATCTTCAATAAATAATTTGGTATGCATACATAAATAATATCAGAGTCCTGTCTTTTTATCGCGACATTGGCTATTTTACCGTCTCAATCTCGTCTATATCTATATACGGAACGCATCCCCGATATTTCGTGTCATCAACACCATCATGCCAAAAACAAAAATCTCTGACTCCTCCTGAAACTATTACAGTGTCATCATCTCCTATGCTTCTTGTCGTGGGGCTATACATTGATCCGCCATTTCTAATAAGATCATTGGGTTCTGCTATAAAATACTTGTATCGGCTCCCGTAAGTAAGATTTTTAAAAATGAGCCTAGCGTAAGTCAGATTTCCATGGACTTTTCCCGTCCAAGCTATTTTCACTGGAGGATTGGGAGGATTAAAATCTGATAACGCATGCGTGATTCCCCATGAATCTTTTTCACTAACAGATGCCGGAGACAATACCCCTTCCATCAAGGCATCTAATTTTGAAAGACGGGTTTTTGAATAATTTAATAGCCCTTCAATATCGCTTTCTGTTAAGATGCTGGGCGGATTCAAAGCGGGTTCCTTCTTTGTGATTTTCTCCATTTCCTGGTCACTATTTTTAATTACGTCTGCCGTCATCGTTTCAAACATCAGGGCGACCTCTTCCAAATTTGCTCGCGCTTCGCTTTTGATCGGAGCGCCTTTTTTAAATGATTCCAGCGCGTCCGTGAAGAATAAAACATCGTAATTCGCCCATATAAAACCTGGGCCGGCAAGCTTAAAAAATTCTATGTCTTCATCAGTCATATTATATTTTGCAAAGAGCGTTTCAAGTTCCTGTTCTATTTCATTTGTCGCTAAAGCGGAGTCTTCCATAACGCCTGTGACTATTTCGTCAATTCTATCTTTATCAGGTTGGACCATATTAAGAAAACTTATTATCGGTGTCGCTGTTGAAGTAGGAACGACCGCAGAATCAACATTATTATCATGGCGCTGGGAAACAACATCCCCATAATAAAAACCAATAACAAGTAAAATGACTGTGAGTGCGGCAGGAATGATCGGGCTGTAAATTATTTTATTTATTTTCATTTATTAAATAATGGGGCGCTTTTTCCCTTCCGGATCTAATTTTATGACTTTACTAAACACTTCAAACGCTTCTTGATATTTATCTATCTCAAACAATACATTCCCTTTACTACAAAGGACGTCTATATTCTCTGGCTCAATTTCCAACACCTTATCGTATATTTCAATCGCCTCTTGATATGCGCGTAATCCTCTCAGCGCAATTCCCTTGCTAAAAAGGGCACCTGCGTACCTTGGGGATTCCTCCGGCACCTTATCAAGTGTTTTGATTGCTTCTTTACATTTCCCTAACCGAATCAAAACAACCCCCATGCTCGCAAGGGCATCTATATGTTCGGGACTTTTTTCCAGCACAGCTTCAAGCACTTTTTTTGCTGCATCGTATTCTCCTAATCGATATAATAATAATCCTGTGTTGCAAAAATGGTCCCATCTTTTGATAGATGCCAGCGTAAACGCCTCCAGAAAGTTTCCTGATTTCTGCGCTTCCTTTACTTCGTTATAAAGGGCGCCATCGATCTCATCATGCATTTCGACTGCTTCTTGATATTTACCAATTTTTTCTAACACGGATCTTTTACTGGTAAGAGCGCTTACATTTTTGGGATCAATTTTTAGAACATCATCAAGCGCATCAATTGCTTTCTGATATTCACCGACAGCACAAAGTTCATTACCTTTGGCAAGATATTCAGACAATAAATTTTTATTTAAAACATTCATTTTGTGGTGATATAAAGAAGTTTATTTTTCATATATTATCTTGTGAATTGTTTTGTTGTTGGCGATAAGTACTGGCTGTTGTTTGGTCATGATGCCTCTTGCATAATGGCGCGCCATTATTTATATCCCATAATGCAGCACATTCATATGCTTGCATGGCGTTTGTTATTTTATATGATCGTAATATGGCGTAAAGTGATTTATATCGATGGTCTACTTCCAAGTTTTCAGTACAACCGCAAACAGCACATTTTCTACCAAATTTCTCAAAAACAGCCTGCCTCCAATGCTCATATTGTGGCATTGCTTCTATGTCTTTTCTTAATTGCTGGTATCGAACCATTTCTGCTTCTTTCGCCTGCCTAAGTCTTAATTCTCTCTCTTGTTTTTCACGCTCTATTTTTTCTCTGGTAATTCTTTCATTTTCTTGACGAGTAATAATATTTTGCTCTCTTCTTCTATGGCGTTCTTCAACATTTCCTGGGCGAGTATATTCATACCATGTAATACTTACCCAGATAACGAAAAGAGAGCCCGCAAATATATATATGATTGTTTTTGACTCTTCCTCTTTCTGTCTTTCGGTAGTCATTTCCCAATCTTTGTTACGTTGATCAAAGATTGTTTCAATTCTTCTCTCCTGTGATGTTTTTAAAAGAACTTCGTATTGACTCAAATTACCTCTCCCTTCAAGTTCAATAATGTTTTCAGCTATTGGAACTAAAACTTTAAATATAGGATCATTCATATATGCATCGTCATAATCAGGTCCTTGGAAATGACCGTTATATTTTTCCGCATAGCAATAAACCTTCTCAACGGGATTACGTTCTGCTAGTAGTCTTTCAGGCGAACAGTAATACCATGCATTCACAAAATTATTGTTTAACAAAAGAAAGGCGGCGACAAAGAAAACTATTAGAAATAGAAGAAATTGTTTTTTCATAATTTTTCTTTTGTCTGTAATTGATAAATCCTATTATTCAGTTTTTGGGCTGGGGTATCCACAGCCACAGGCACCGCAACATCGACAAATAATCCACCCGCATTTATTGCACTCAATGTCTATTGAATTATCTAGGGACTCTTTGCAGTTGTAACAGTAAGTGCTACGGTGTTTTCTTGGCACCGAAACAGACGATACTCCCTCATAGCGCATGCCAAACGAAGCGAGGAACTTTTCATGGCGTTGCTTGGCTTCAATTCTCTGTTCTTCATCTAGTATCAAATCCTTCAACTCCCTTCCTTGTCTGAATAAAAAATTCTTCTTCCACTCATTATTGAATGATGCTGAGAAATATAGATCTTTCGCTTTCTCCAATTCATGTAGCAATAAAAGATTATTTATTTCATCAATAAAAATCTTACGACAATGCAAATCGCCATCATAACTTGTTTCGGCTCCACATTTTGAACAAGTTTTTTGCATAGTGTTTTCGGACAAACAAAAAGCCCACCAAAATGGGTGATGACTTGCGTCATCCACACACCTTTCGGTGCATGACCAGTGACGGAAGCCCCATTATTGATGGGTTCTCTATCCGCCACTGGTTTTTTCACCATGCCACCGCTTGCACGATAGTTTAGGCTACTTTTATTCAATTATATTGATATGTTATACCCCTGTGAAAAATCATGCAAGGATGTCTATTTTAACGCCGTCTATGATTAAAAATCTGCGGCTGTGTATCCTCTCACTCCCCTTATAAGCAGAGAACGTAATATCGTAACCTCATCTAAAAAATGTCACTAACATCAATGTCAATCGGTCCATCAGCAGCAAATCTATACACAATCGTATTCGACCTCGGGCTTTTACCCAATACAAGTTTTTTATCTGCATCAGATAACTCGGTGTATTCCTTGCTTTCAAGCTGATGCTTGTCAACAAGATTTTTTAATGTCAAGCGAAGTGTCTTATCCTCTGCGCTTGTAGCAAATTTTAATTCAGCGAGACGCTTCCGTGTAAAGTATTCGTTTTTATACTCACGAAAATGGAGCATGAGTTTCGCCCCCATAGCGTCTGCAGCCCCCATATCATCGTTATAGTGTCCTACGTAATCGAAAGATATGAGACCTTCCATGCTTGGCTCTACAATTCTAAGCATAAAAGGTTTAAGCTTCGCTGCCGCCTTAAGTTTATGTTGGGATATAACGAGATACCCTCCTCCTGTTTTCTTTTCATGGCATGTAATATGACTATGAACCGCCGCGGTTATGGCCGTAGATCCTCTGACCATGTTCATACCGCCATCTGATTGTTCGCCGTTCTCTTCGTCCTTCCCCTTCCGATGGTGGTGCGTAAATAAGACTGTAAGGCCTTTGCGTATCAGAATCCTAAGATTATCCATGATAAATTGCATTGAATGTGATTCATTTTCGTTTTCTAAATGGAGCGCGCTAAGACTATCAAGGATCACAAAGCCGATGTTACGCGCTTCCGCGACTTGCAAGATATCTGTTGCCCACTTTACATCAATTTTTCTGCCACTTTCTATCACAAAAAATACCCTGTCTGCTTGCTCTCCGTCTTGAAGTAATTTTCTGTACCGCCTTTTATTCTCCGCACAATTATCTTCTTCATTTACATAGAGAACATTGCATCTTGTTGTTTCAAATTCATTGAACAACAGAGATCCGTGTGCGACACTCAATGCCATGCGCATTACTAGCCAACTTTTATATTGATTTGGGTGCGCGGAGATCATATTAAGTGTGCCTTTCGCAAAAAGTGACTCTATCTGCCACTCAACCGGAGGCATACTCATGGCGAGTAATTCTGGTCCGGAGATAACATTGAACGGCAAAGAATATGTTTGTGAATCCTGAATCTGATTATCCTGCCCGATATCAACTAAATGCGAAGAGGAAGCCCCGAAAGTTTCGGCACAGTTGGCTAAGGTGAAATTAACTGTACGTTCTTGATAATCTTTTCTATCTTGTGTTTTACTGCGAGCTCCAAGTGGAGATGCAAGCCATAATGAAGTAATACGGGAAGCGTCCTTGCCAGTCCAGAATGCGAGGTGCGAACAAAGCGAAGCGTCTGCAGCCGACTCGTCACCACCAAACGCCGATATATCACCATTATATAGCGCCTCAATCTTTGCGCCGTTTTTTGACGAGAACATTTTTTCGAGTAACACTTCATCATTGAGTAGCACAGTTTCTGCTGGATTGGTTTGTGTGGATGTTAGTGTTTCCGCTCCCCACGGATAGCCGATCAAACGAAGAATGGCGAGCGCTTCTTCCGGAGCCACAGTACGGAGTGGGTATGACATCGTCCAAGGCTGACCTGTAACAGTAAAGTACCTGCCCGCGGTGTAGCATTCATAATCGCCGCCCTGTTCACGCGGAGAGCGATTTCCCTCAAGCGCCATCGGCTCGGTGAGTTTCAGGTAAAGATGTAGTCCTGCGCCACTTGGAGAAACTTCGGTATAGGTGCGAGCTTTCTCCACGATTGTTGCTATCTCGCGAGAAACAGCTCCATTTACAAGACAATGATCAATGTCTATGCCAAGTAATTTACCGGTAAAAAAAATGCCGATTCCATCAAAGCGGTCTTGCGCGGCAAGCGCCTCATCAAACGTACTCCATGTTGAGGAATCGGTTGATTTTGCATGCTGCCCATTTGGCATGTATGGCACCTTCGTGAGTTTGCCATCTCGCGTCACAAAGCGCCAATTCACCCAACATTTTTCATCGGGAGCGGAAAGCTCCCGGATTTGCTGGTGCATGGGAAAAGAGCCGACGATGCGGATATCTATCCACTCATATATATTAATGGTATCAGGAACTGGAACTGTGTTATGATAAAGTTGCATAAAAAATTGTTAGTAAAGGTTAATAATTAAAGTGACATCACCTCGTGCATCTACGCACGAGGTTTGTGTTATTATGTTACCCGTATTTATCTGACTCTTCTCTTTCTTCGGGTACTTTCTCATCTTTGGCTTGCTTATCAAGCCATATTTGGCAACGCGGGCATCGTTGTGGTTTGCGTGACCGGGGGAACCATTGATGACGACACTTCACGCATGTACGTTTTAAAATAAATAACTCAAATTCTTTTATATCCATATATTTTTTGATTACTTGTAGTAATACTTTCATATTACATCAGTACTCAAAACTACTGTCTGATATGCCACATTGGGGTGTTATCTAGAATCCACAAGATGGGGCTGCTTGGTAATTACCTCTCTAAAGAGAGGGTAATTTACCAAGCAAGATTGTGCCCTGGCATGGTAAGCAGGATTTGCATATCTACCAGGCAGAAGTTCAGCATTTATGGGCTATAATCCTATGCCTGGTTTTTTGCGTTTTCTTTACCAACCAAGACAGTCTTATATCAGGCTATTTTCCATTCGTGTGCTTTATATCATCCTGGCGTGTGAATAGTTCCCACGCCAAAAGATTACGGCATATTTGGTTATACTTATTTATTTATTTATTAAAGTCATTTATTGTTGTTATATAACTAAGCCATCTTCAAAAAATTGCAAAAAATTTTTATAGGATCTGAGAAAATAAATCCGATCCTTGTTGGACAAAAAATACCCCCGACCGCACGTAAGTTCCCTACCACTAACTTCCCTAAAGTTTTAGGTGGTTTTCCGAAACACTCCCCGACCCCTTCCTGCATCGTCCACGCTTTCCATTCCGATGGCTTCAACAACTTAATGAGTGATAGGGGTAATTAATAATTACACGCCTCTATACGCGCCTCTGGTCGAAGCGCGTTTTTAATTATAGACACTCAAAAATATGAACAATAAAAAATTCATTGGCATATGGACACTGGGATTAGCGGCGGAATCATCAGCGATCCGCGAACAGATAGAAACCGCGTTCAATAAAGCGACGAAAGAAAAAGATGACTGGTTTTATAAGATAACTGTTTCCGGCAAGAACTATTTTGTCGCGGACAACGGAGAATTTGGCTTTACTGCAATGCTCCCTGATGAATATTGAGCAGATGATTATCATTAACAATTTATTATGAACAGGCCAATGACTATAAGCTCCAGCACTGATGGCAGGTATAAATATGTGAGCGGTATTTACGCCGGCAAGCTAAAGCCCATGCTCCGTATCGCTAACCGCTTTATGATTAAATCAGGATTCAATATCGGCAGTAAAGTTGATGTTGAATATAAAGATGGAATTATTACCATAACTCTTAAAAACACAATATAAACTTATGACAACAGCAATTGCAACTATGCAGGAGGATGAGCCTATTACGCCACGGCAGAAAGATTTGCTCTTATCGCTTATTTTTCAGTGCCAATCCGAGGAAAGAGAACTCTTTCTACAAGAAATGGAAGGATGCGCGACTAAAAATGACGCCTCGGAATTAATCTCGTTTCTTATAAACGGGATGTAACGCGACAGCACTAAAAACGGCTATATCCCCGCGATATAGCCGTTTTTCTGTGTATTTATCCACCCGGTATTCAGCACTCTGTTATCATATTGTAAACAAGAGTCATTATTAATCTAATTCCTATGGAAAAAATAAGGAACGGTGCTATCGGAAAGAAAAAGCGGGCAGTCGCTAATCCTGCAAGGGAACAGGCAGTAAAGCCACGCAGGGTTACGCTTCTGACGCGTGTAGATCAGCATATCTACGCGATGGTCTGGTATTTAGCTCAAGAACGCGGCAAACCAATATCCCGTATCAACGACGAAGCAATCCTTTTCTATTTTGAACATTTGAATTCAAACATATGAGAAGCATTGAAAGAAGATTTGCAAATTTTTATAGTCTCCCGGGGAAAAGCAGTTATATCGCTTTTGCCGATGCGATTAAGGGTCAGCACTTCGGCACTGAAACGATCCGATACTGGTTCAATAAACTGGTAGAAAAGGACGATTATACTCCACGCGACAAAAAGGATCTCTTCAAACATCTGCTCGCTCTCTGAAATATCTGAGGAGACCAGAAAACGGGGGTAAATCGCCCCGCCAGCGAGAGGGAATGAGATGTGTGGGCAAATAGAGCTTGAAAGACACAAATGCCACTGTGCAGACAAAAAAACAGCAATTTCTTCTAAAATTAACATGAATGAAACAACCCAAAAAATAAATACCTTGTCCCTCTTTGTATGTGACTCAATTTTCGTTTCAGAGGATGTGATTGTTGGGATTCTCATCGTAAGAATTGCCACTAGGGGCTATCCGTCTTTTAACGCTAAAGAAATAGCCGAACTCCGTGAAGTGCTTCGCATTTCAATCGGAAGTAGTGCTGACAGGATCACAGAAGAGAATTTGAGCGAATTTGGTGCTACAATGCTTCACGCAACAGCCATCGTACTCAAAGCGAAGTAT
>LBZL01000021.1 GCA_000994705.1 Candidatus Nomurabacteria bacterium GW2011_GWB1_40_7
AGAAAAAAATAATCGCTAGAATTAGTTTTTTAGACATGCCTTTAATATTTTTTATGTTATAATTATAGCATGAATGAAAATACGAATAAAACAGACAAAAATTCCAACGGGATAGATTTCTTGGCCATTGGAGATATCGTGGTGGACGCTTTTATTAGGTTAATAGACGCGCATTTGCATTGCAAAATAGACACAGACGCCTGCGAACTATGCGTGCGTTTCGGGGACAAGGTGCCTTATGAATCAGTCATAGTAACATCCGCTGTCGGCAATAGCCCGAATGCCGCCGTATCCGCTTCCCGATTAGGACTCCATTCAGCCATTGTTACTCATGTCGGAGACGACAAACACGGGAAGGATTGCCTGGAAAGTTTGATTGATAACAAAATCATAACGGATTATGTCACGACAGAAAAAGGGAAAATCACAAATTACCACTATGTGCTTTCGTATGATGTTGACCGCACAATTTTAATCAAGCACTCAAAATTTCATTACAAATTTCCGGAATTAAAAAAAGTGGCTTGGGTGTATTTAAGTTCCTTGGCGGAAAATTCTTTATCCTATCATGAAGAAATACTAAGATACTTGAATACTTATCCGGACATCAAGCTCGCCTTTCAGCCGGGAACCTTTCAAATAAAATTCGGCGCGGACAGATTAAAAGATATTTATAAAAGAACAGATATTTTTTTCTCCAATATGGAAGAAGCGGAAACAATTTTAGCGAAAAATATAAGCAATAATAAAAATAGGGAAGAAGCTGTTTTGGAATTATCCAAAGGAATTCAGTCTTTGGGTCCGAAAATTGTTGTTCTTTCCGACGGGCCGAAAGGCGCTTATCTTTTTTACAATGATGAACTTTGGCATATGCCCATATACCCGGACATTGCCCCGCCACGCGAGCGCACCGGCGCGGGAGACGCTTTTTCTTCAACTTTCACCGTGGCTCTGGCTTTAGGCAAAACCCCGCTTGAAGCGTTCACTTGGGGGCCGATAAATTCAATGTCCGTAATTCAGCAAATCGGCGCGCAAGCCGGACTTCTTTCTAGAGAAAAATTGGAAGAATATCTAATAAACGCGCCGGATAGTTATAGAACAAAAAGAATAAGCTAAATTTTTCTGGTTAGAACTTTTTTAACCGCTTCTTTGATGGAATTTTTACCCATACCGTAGTGCTCAATTAATTCATCGGGGCTTCCCGATTGGCCAAATTTGTCTTGGATTCCTATAAATTCTATTGGCACAGGAAAATTTTGCGCGAGGACTTCCGCCACGGCCGAACCCATTCCCCCGGCTATCTGATGCTCCTCTACCGTCACAATTGCCCTGCATTCTTTGGCTAAAGTTATAATCGCATCCTTATCTATCGGTTTAATACTTGCAAGATTCATGACTTTCGTTTTTATCCCTTCTGTCTCCAATTCTTTCGCGGCGAGCAAAGCGCGGTACATTAAACTGCCGGTCGCGATTATCCCTATCTGCGCGAGCCCCACATCCGGCAACCAATAAATTTCCGCCTCGCCAATTTCAAAAGGAGTTTCTTCTGTGGTTACTATGGGAGTTTTTTCTCGGGCCAAGCGCAAATATGCCGGCTTTTTTGTTTTTGCCAATGCTTGCGTCGCCTTTTTAGCTTCAATAGCATCACAAGGGGAAATCACATCAATGTTTGGCATCACTCGCATCAAAGCTATATCCTCCAGCGCCTGATGCGTTCCCCCGTCGGGACCGACTGAAATACCCGCATGCGAACCGGCAATTTTCACCGGTCTATCGTTGTAAGTTATCGTCGTCCTGATCTGCTCCCAGTTTCTGCCCGGAGAGAACATCGCGTAAGAAGAGCAAAAGGGGATTTTTCCCATTGCCGCTAGACCGGAAGTAATCGTTACTAAATTTTGTTCAGCCACCCCAACTTGGATAAATCTTTCGGGAAATTTATTCGCGAATAAATGCATTTGCGTGCTCTCCGTCAAATCCGCGCAAAGCCCTACAACATTCTCATCCTTTTCTCCCGCCAAAAGCAATCCCTCGCCGAATCCTTTTCGAATAGGCGCTTGCTCCACGTCGTCGTTAAAGATTTTGGGGTTTAATTTTAATTTTGGATTTAGCATATAAGCAATATATTTAAAATCTCAAGTTCCTCAACTCTTTTAATGCCATCTCCCCTTCTTCTTTGCTTGGCGGTTTGCCGTGCCATTTATAATCTCTTTCAAATTCTTTCACGCCCTTGCCGGGTATCGTATGCGCGATGATAACCGTCGGCTTCTCGTAAATAGCCTGCGCTTCTTCCACCACTTCATTCAACGCCCTGAAATCATGTCCGGAAACTTCTATCACATGCCAGTTAAAAGCTTTCCATTTGGCATGAAATGGCTCAAGGGGCATTACATCTTCGGTAAATCCCTCAATCTGTATGTTGTTTCTATCAACAATAGCAATTAAATTTCTCAATTTATTTTTCCCTGCCAGCATCATTGCTTCCCAAGTATTTCCCGCATCCATTTCCCCATCAGACAGGAAACAATAAATAAATCTATCTTTATCTTTTTTGTCCATCCTGTCTGCCAACGCCATACCTACTGCCTGTGAAAGACCGGAACCGAGCGGACCTGAAGAATTTTCAATATAAGGCAAGTATTCTCGATGCGGATGTCCTTGCAATCTGGTGCCAAGTTTACGCAAAGTTTTTAATTCTTCAATTGGAAAATATCCGGCATGCGCCATCGTCGCGTAAAATACCGGACAAATGTGACCATTAGAGAGCACAAATCTGTCGCGTTCTTCCCAAGCCGGATTTTTCGGGTCGTGTTGCAAAATATGGAAATAAAAAAGAGTAAAAATATCCGCCATGCCAAGAGGCCCGGCTGTGTGCCCGCTCCCCGCCTCCACGAGCATTTCAATAATAGATATGCGAATATCATTTGCCTTTTTTGATAGTTCTAAAATTTTTTCCTCGCTTAAATAAGACATAATTTTTTTCTTTTATTCCTGCCCCGTAGGAAGCTCTGCTTTCCTTCGGGGTTCTCTTCGGATAAAAATGCCATTATCGTTATTATACCAAACTTTGGAAATCTTGGAGGGCGCCGATTGGGTCAGGACTTTTCCAGATACTAGAGCCAACCATAATCCTGTCTGCACCAGCTTTCAGCAATGCTTCTACGTTTTCCAAGGTAACCCCACCGTCCACAGATAAAACAATACCCTGTATATTAGTTTTTAAAAATTTTATATTCTCCAAGACCTTCCTGTTGAATTTCTGATTTTGAAAACCAATTCTATCTATCCCCATACATTGGAGAAAATCAACCTTATTAGCAAGTCGTGATATGACCAACAAATCTTCATTGGGCTTGAAAGCAATTCCTATTTCCACATTATCCCGTATATACATATCTAGGCCATCCAGAAAATGCTCAAATTCTTTGGCATTTTTCTGCGCGCCCAAATGAAAGATCATCCTCTTTGGACCCAACTTCATATAAAGGTCAAAATTCTCCGTCGCATTTTCCACCATCAAATCAAATTCAAAATCAAATTCCTGCCAAAAAGGCATTCCCTCTTCTTCATTCAGGATCTTTTGAAAATCATAATCATTAAATCCTCCAGAAGAGAAAGGCCAAGTCTGATTCGGCACGTAAAGTCCATCACAAAAATCTATTTGCACGGTTTTTGCCCGTCCGCGCAGAAAAGTAAGCTTGTTTTTTATTTCATTAAAATTTTTTTCTAAAATTGCGGGAATTATCTCGGCCATTTTTTAATCTATTTTAATATTGTCAATTTTTTTCAAACGACGAATGTGTCTTTCGTCTCCGCTGTATGGAGCATTTAACCAAAAATTCACAATTTCCATCATATCCTCTTCGGTAAAATAACGAGCGCCCAAGGAAAGAACATTGGCATCGTTGTGCGCCCTTGATCGAGCAAGTATGCCGGATTCATCCTCCACGACTGGGGTTGATTTACCATAATAAACAATCGCTCTGACGTGAGGGAATCTATTAGCTACGATTGCCTCTCCCTGTCCGGTGCCACCGAGAATTATGCCTCTTACTTTCGTTGAGTCATGTTCGTCTTCGGAAACAGCTCGGGCAACTTTGGAGACAAAATCAGGATAATCGTCCGTTTCATTATAACTATAAGCTCCCTCGTCAAAAACTTCGTGCCCTTGAGCTTTTAAGGTGGAAACAAGTTTTTCTTTTAATACATACCCCGCATGGTCTGTGCCAATATATATTTTCATAATAGTAAAATTATAGCACTTTTTATTTGTGGTGTATAATCCTAAAATGCTCAAATTTCACAAGTATCACGGTGCCGGTAATGACTTTATCCTGATAGACAATCGCGATAAAAAATTCAAGATTAAAGATGTTAAAAATATTAATTTGCTATGCCACAGACGTTTTGGCGTCGGCGCAGACGGTATAATTCTCTTAGAAAAACCCACGCTATGGCGAGGCAAGCAAAAGGGTTATGATTTTAAAATGGTTTTTATAAACAATGACGGAAGCATGGGTTCCATGTGCGGAAATGGCGGACGGTGTATTGTGCATTTTGCCAATAATGTTTTGAAAATTGTTAAGAACTCAAAGAAAATTAAATTTATCGCCGTAGATGGAGAGCACGAAGCAGAAGTATTAAAAAATGGTCTGATAAAACTTAAAATGCAGAATGTGAATAGTGTCGAGACGCGAAATAAAATGCCTTTCGTTTGTCAAGGCACTACTCCGCACAATATTTTATTTGTTAAAGATTTAGTAAATTTTCCGGTAGTAGAAATGGGGAGAAAAATCAGATATTCTGATCCGAATGGAGTAAATACAAATTTTGTGGAAATTAAAAATGGAATTTTTAATGTTCGCACTTATGAAAGAGGCGTAGAAGATGAAACCTTGGCTTGTGGTACTGGAGCTGTGTCTGTCGCTATAGCATCACATAGTTTAGGACTTCTAGAAAGAAATATCTGCCACATCAAAATGCCTGGCGGTGATTTGACTGTAAAATTTGAAAAATCAAAAAATGGCACATATAAAAATATCTATCTCACCGGCCCAGCAGTTTGTGTTTTTGAAGGAAAAATATAATAAGAAAGGGCCGTACTTGCGTACGGCCCCAGGTGCTCAGAATGAGCGATGCTACTTCTTGAAGGCGTCCTTGATAACGCCTTTCATCTGACCCTTGAGGAAGCTGACCAGCTCCCTCTTGGGAATGCCGGTCTTCTTGGCGAGTTTGCTCGTCTCCTTGCGGAGACGCGGACCCACCTTACCCCCGTCGGCCATCTTGCGCCTGATGATCTGATCGACGAGGATCAACGCGATCTTTTCCTTTTTCATGGAAACCTCCACAATGAAAGTGCTACGTCGTCGTAGCAACATCCCCAAGATTATCTTGAGAACAACAAAAGCATAACATAAAATGTTATGCTTGTCAATAGAAACACGTTTTGACTATTTTATTGTCTCTCCTGTTTTTATGACATGGTCAACTAAGGTATAAGCATACCCCATTTCGTTATCATACCAACCCATAACTTTTACGAGATTACCTCCGACGACGCGAGTCATTTTTAGGTCAGCGATAGAGCCATATTTACTGCCAAGAATATCGCTGGAAACAAGTTCTTCATTGGTAATTGTAAAAACATTTTTCCACCTTTCATCTTTGGATGCTTTTTCTAAAATTTCATTCACTTCTTCTTTTGAGGTATTTTTTCTGGAGATAAAAGTAATGTCCACGATGGACCCAGCCGGCACAGGCACGCGCATAGAAATACCGTCAAAGAGCCGTTCAAGTTTTGGAAAAGCTTTGGTGACTGCGATAGCCGCGCCCGTAGATGAAGGTACGATATTTTGCGCTGCCGCGCGACCTTCGCGGAAATCTTTTTTATTAGGACCATCAACAATTGACTGTTTAGCCGTATAGCCATGCACAGTATTTAAAATCGCTTTTTCAATACCCAATGCTTCATCTAAAATCGCGATCAACGGGCTAGCGGCATTCGTTGTGCAAGAAGCGTTGGAAGTGATGTCGCAAACGCCGAATTTTTCTTCATTCACCCCGAGCAAAATCGTCTCTCCTTTTATACTTCCATCACCCCCTGTCTCCGGCGCGGAAATTACAACTTTTTTGGCGCCTGCTTTAATGTGTGCGCTCGCTTTATCGTAAGAAGTAAAAAATCCGGTTGATTCCACCACCACATCCACATTTAAATCTTTCCAAGGAAGCGCGCTCGGATCTTTTTGCGCCAAAACTTTTACTTTTTTGCCATCTATTACTATATTATCCCCTTCAAATTTAATGTCATGATTCCAATCTCGGTAAACTGTATCGTGTTTAAGTAAATAAGCCATATTGGCGATATCGCTCAAATCATTCACCGCCGCTATTTCTATTTCCGGCCTGTCCCAAGCCACTTTCAAAAAAGCCCTGCCTATCCTGCCAAAACCATTAATGCCAACGCGTATTGTTTTCATGCTATTATTCTATCATGGAAAAAGACAGCCCACAATTTGTCCACCTCCACACCCACTCGCACTATTCACTGCTGGATGGGCTTTCCAAGCTTGAAGATTTAGTTGATTTAGCAAAAGAACGTGGAATGCCCGCGATAGCTATCACTGACCACGGTAATATGTACGGAGCCATTGAATTTTATAAATTGGCGAAAAAAGCTGGAATAAAACCCATTATCGGAGTGGAAGCATACATATCAAACCGCGGAAGAAAAGACAAAGACCCGGGCATAGACAATAAAAGATACCATCTTACCCTCCTCGCGAAAAATATGCAGGGTTATAAAAATTTGATGCGCTTGGTGACACTGTCCCATCTTGAAGGATTTTATTATAAACCCAGAATGGATAAAGAAATATTGCGGGAATATTCAGATGGCATCATCGCGCTCTCTGGGTGCTTGGGCGGAGAACTTTCTCGCGCTTTGGCAAATAAAGATGAAGAAAAAGGTGAAGCAATTATAAAAGAACATCAAGAAATTTTCGGCCAAGAAAATTATTTTCTGGAAATAATGAAACATCCTACCGTAGAAAACGACAATAAGCAAGAAATTCAACATTCCGCTTGTGGCTACGACCGATTCGCATTATCCTTGTAGTGAAGACAGCAAGGCGCACGAAACATTACTCTCCATCCAGACCAATTCCGACATAAAGGACGAAAATAAATTTTCTTTTGGCGATGATGATTATTCTTTTATCGGCACCGAACAAGCACAAGAACTTTTTAAAGATATTCCGGAAGCTATAGCTAATACAATGAGAATTGCCGAGATGTGCAATTTGGAACTTCATTTAGGGCGCTGGGTTTTCCCCGATTTTAAATTGGAAGAAGGAAAAACCCACAATGAAAAATTGCGCGAGCTCACTTACGCGGGTTTAAGAAATCTAAACCTGAAAGAAACACCAGAAATAAAAGAACGCATTGAGCATGAACTTAAAGTCATATTTGACAAAGGATATTCGCCGTACTTTTTGGTGGTGGATGATCTGATGGATTTTGCCAAAGCCAATGGGATTTTAACTAACGTGAGAGGTTCGGTTGCTGGGTCAATCGTCACTTACCTACTCGGCATCACTAACGTTAATCCTATTGAGTACAAACTTCCTTTTGAAAGATTTCTCAATCCTTTCCGTCCGTCCGCGCCGGATATTGATATGGACTTCGCCGATAATCACCGAGACGAAATAATTGAATATGTAAAAAAGAAATACGGCGAAGACAAAGTGGCGCAAATCGGAACTTTTGGCACTATGATGGCGCGGGGCGCGGTGCGCGATGTCGCCCGGGCCCTTGCTTATCCGTATGCCGTCGGCGACAGAATTTCAAAAATGATTCCGCTGGGCTCCCAGGGAATGCCGATGACCATAGACCACGCCATGGAAATAGTTCCGGAATTAAGAGAAGCGTATAAGAATGAAAAAGATACAAAAGAAATAATTGATCTCGCAAAAAAACTGGAGGGGTGTGTTAGGCATATTTCCGTGCATGCCGCCGGAGTGGTCATCGCTCCGAAGCCAATTTACGAATATATGCCGATCCAGTTAGACCCTAAGGGTGGAAAAATAATTACCCAATATGATATGTATAGCGCTGAAGATGCGGGACTTTTGAAATTTGATTTCTTGGGAATTAGAAATTTGGCTATTTTGGCAGATGCTGTAGATTTGGTAAAAAAATTTTATGGTATAGATATAGATTTAGATCGCATTCCGCTTGATGACAAAAAAACTTTCGCGCTTCTGGCAAACGGTCAAACAGAAGGCCTGTTTCAATTAAACGGTTCGGGTATGACCAGATATTTAAAAGAATTGAAGCCGACTTCCATTCATGACATAAATGCCATGGTCGCCCTTTATCGCCCGGGTCCGATGGAGTCAATTCCGGAATATATCAGACGAAAACATAATAAAAACCTTGTAAAATATCTGGACCCGCGAATGAAAAAATTTTTGGGCGAGTCTTATGGATTAATTGTTTATCAGGACGATTTGTTGTTTTGCGCGATAGAACTCGCCGGTTACAACTGGGAAGAGGCGGATAAATTCCGCAAGGCGGTCGGCAAAAAAATTCCGAAAGAAATGGCGGCACAAAGAGATAAATTCACCAAAGGCATAATCGCCAACGGACAGACTATGGAATTTGCCGAAAAACTTTGGAAACTTTTTGAGCCGTTTCAGGCCTACGGCTTCAATAAAGCGCATGCCGCCTCTTATGGCCGAGTCGCCTATCAAACAGCTTACATGAAAGCGCATTATCCGGTAGAATATATGACCGCCATACTTACTGCTGAATCAGGTGACGTGGAAAAAATTTCTGAAATTATTGAGGAGTGCAAGAATATAAAAATTCCCGTATTACCCCCTAATATAAATGAAAGCTTCGGGGGGTTCACTTGTTTGCCTCATGAAAAAGACACAGTAATAAGTGCAGAAAATAAAAGTGAAAAAATTCGCTTTGGTTTTTATACCATCAAAAATTTGGGTACCGATATTTCTGACGCTATAATCGCAGAGAGAAAAGCAAATGGAAAATTCAAATCCATTACTGATTTTCTAGATAGAATTAAACATAAAAATTTAAATAAAAAATCGATGGAGGCTTTAATAAAGTCTGGATGTATGGATGAGTGGAACGACCGCGGCGTACTTTTAGTAAATCTTGAAGCAATGCTTGAATACAATAAAGAAAATTCTAAACAAAATGAAAATCAAGTTTCTCTTTTCGGCGGAGCAACTGCGATAAAAGCACCGGAATTTAAAATGCAGGCAGGTAAAGAAGCAAATCAAGCAGAAAAACTGCTTTGGGAAAAAGAATTATTGGGACTTTATATTTCTGGTCACCCGCTTGACCGCCTGCGCGACAAGTTAGAAAAAAGAACGGTAAATATTAAAAAAATAAAAAAGGAAATGGGAAATGGCATGCCGGTAACAATTGCCGGAATAATAGAAACTGCAAGGCAAGTTGTGACAAAAAATAATGAGCGTATGGCCTTTTTGAAAATTTCAGATTTAACCGATTCAATAGAAGCTGTCGTTTTTCCTTCCCTCTTTAAAGAATCAATTGATATTCTCGTTCCCGAAAAATGCATCGCCCTCACCGGCAAAGTCTCCAATCGTAACGGCGAAAAAAGCATCATCATCGAAGCGGTGAAAGAAATTTAGCATAAAAACCACAGAACCCCATAAATTATGGAATCCGACAAAAGAAAAAGCCGCTACCGACGTAGAGATTTCCTGCCTTGAAAGATAAAAACCAGTGTACTAAAAAGAACCCATATACTAAAAACTATATTTATTAAGAAAAGAAGTAGAAATGGAGATATAAGTACCAAACTAGACGAATCTATCAAAGATTTATGAATTATATTAAAAGGCAAAAATATGAAAGAAATAAAATAACCATAAGTACCTATTTTTAAATAAAAGGGAGCAAAAAGAGTTCCGAGGGGAATAATTATTAAATGTATTATTGCCAAAACTGGCACAATTATTGGAAATGAATAATTTTTTTTATACTGCCAAAAACAATAAAACACAATAAATTCAAAAAATAAAGAGCTAATAAACATTATTCCTGCGCCAATCAAACCAAAGAAAAGATTTTCCCTATCTATGGCTAATACAATAGGAAAAGGAATAAAAATTAATAAAGATGATAAAATAAGAAAACAGGAAACTGAAGATGATTTCATGTACTTAGAAAGATGTCTCGTTTGAGCAGAAGATAAATTTACATTACTGTTGATTGGTACGTTTGAGGGAGTTGGGATACCTGATAAATCAGGAATCGGATTTGTTGCTCTAAAACCTTCCTCAACATCTCCTGCACCCCAACCATTGGCTAAAAGATCGTTAGAAATTTTTTCTTTTGTTGTCCCTGCTTGTAATTGCGTCTTGATAAAATCTAGTAGTTCTCGGTTAACCATAAAAATAAACTATCTAATAATTTGATATCGACTAATTATACAAACTCATTGCTTTTTCTTTGCTTTCGGCAAAAATAGTTTCTACCGCTTCTGCAACTTTCTTGGAAAGTTTTTTGAGAGCTTCTAACTCCGGTTTTTTGAATTCGCCAAGCAAAAAATTTAAGATGGCTTTCTCCCCTTTTGGTTTTTTAACTACACCCTTCGAAGTAGCCGGAGAAATACCGACTCTGATACGCAAAAATTCTTCACTCTTTAATGCTTTAATAACTGAACCTAGCCCATTGTGTCCACCAGAGGATCGATTAAAAGAAATTTTCATTTTTCCCAAAGGCAAATCAATATCATCATAAATCACCACTAGGTCTTTCAAATCTTTTTTACTTTTTACAAGAGGGGCGACAGCTTTGCCGGAATTATTCATAAAAATATCTGGGGTTATGAATTTTATTTTTTTGCCTTCTAATTTTTTCTCAATCATACCAACCAAAATACGTCCAGTATTGTGTCTGGTGCCTTCGTATTCTTTTCCTGGATTTCCCAAACCAACAACTAGTTTCATAACTATACTATAACATAGTACCTCACCCCCTGTTTGTCTAAAGCAGACTTCCCCTCTCCAAACATTTTGTTTGGAGAGGGGTTAGAGGTGAGGTAATTTATTGCAAAACAAACAACCATAGACTGTCAAGGATTTTTTGTGTTATATTATAATAATGGAACAAACAAAAACCAAGTGGCAGTCATTTTGGGAACTCGTGCGTTTTGCCTTAATAGCTCTAGCCATAGTTATCCCCGTCCGTGTTTTGGTCGCTGAGCCGTTTATCGTCTCGGGTTCCTCTATGGTGCCGACATTTGAAAATGGCGATTATTTGATTGTGGATAAAATATCTTATAAATTGAGCAGTCCCCAAAGGGGTGATGTGGTCGTTTTCCGATACCCGGGCGATACGACAAAATTTTTTATTAAAAGAATTATCGGCTTGCCAAATGAAATTGTGGATATAAAAGGCAACAAGGTAACTATCACAAATGAAAATTATAAAGAAGGTTTCGTGTTGGACCAGCCTTTTGTTAAAAATCCCGCCAACAACGACACTCATTTTGAATTAAAGAGCGATGAATATTTCATCCTGGGCGACAATAGAAGTGCCAGTTCTGATTCAAGATATTGGGGGGCGGTAAAAGAAAATCTTCTAGCGGGCAGAGCTTTCTTGCGTTTATTGCCCATAAACAAAATCGGCATATTGCCCGGCAATTACAAACAAGCGGACCCCCAACAGTAGAGCAAGCTCACTACGGAACAAGTAGCATTATGAAAAAAACAACACGGGCGACTAAAAATAAAATACTTGAAATTTCGTCACCAAAAGGAATGAGGGATTTGAAGGACGAGGAGTATTATTGTTTCCAGGGATTTTTTGAAAAAGCGCAAGAGGTGGCGGTATATTACGGCTTCAAGCCGATTGAAACTCCGATGCTGGAACACAAAGAAATTTTTACCGGAAGCATCGGCAAGGGCACGGATATTGTGGATAAAGAAATGTACACTCTCAAAACCAAGGGCGGGGATTATCTGGCGCTTCGACCCGAACATACCGCTCCATTAATGCGCGCCTACATAGAACACGGAATGCAAGCCATGCCCCAGCCCGTGATGTTTTATCAGTACGGCCCGGCTTTCAGGCATGACAAGCCCCAGCGCGGACGCTATCGACAATTTTGGCAGTTTGATTTGGATTGCCTGGGAATTATGGACGCTTTGGTAATCAAAACAGGCATGAGTATTTTAGAAGAAGCCGGAGCAAATAATCTGACGATAGATATAAACTCAATCGGCGACAAAGAGTGCCGAAACGCGTATCTTAAAGAACTCACCGGTTATTACAGAAAACGCCTAAACGACCTGCCGCCCGTTGACCGCGAACGCTTAAAAACAAATCCGCTTCGCATTCTGGATTCAAAAGAAGAAAAGACAAAAGAAATCAACGAAGGCGCTCCGGATTCGGTTTCCTATCTATGCGCCTCTTGCAAAAAACATTTCAGAGAAGTGTTGGAATATCTGGAAGAAATGAATATAGCATACAACATAAATAAAAATTTAGTGCGGGGACTTTCCTATTACACCCGCACCGTTTTTGAAATTATAGAACAGAAAGGGAGCGAAGACGGAACTCCTCTCACTCTCGCCGGAGGTGGACGCTATGATTACCTGGCCCGCCAAATCGGCAACAAGCGCGATGTGCCGTCGGTGGGCATATCTATCGGAGTGGACAGAATAATCGCATCGCCTTGGTATAAAAAACTTTCCCCCCGCATATTAAAAAAGCCGAAAATTTATTTTATTCAATTGGGCTCCGAAGCCAAGCTGAAAAGTTTAAATATCATTGAGATACTGCGCAAAGCGCATATTCCCATTGCCCAATCGCTTTCCAAAGACAGCATCGGTTCACAGCTCTCGGTGGCTGAAAAACTGGCTATTCCTTACGTGATAATCTTCGGAGTAAAAGAAGCTATAGATAATTCAGTTATCGTGCGAGATATGTCCAGCAGGTCTCAAGAGACCGTAAAATTAAGCAAGCTTTTGGAATACTTAAAAGAACTGAAGTAAGAAAAAACGATGAAAAAAATAGTTCAAAAAGACGATAAAGTTTTACGCCAAAACGCAAAAGAAATACCGATTAGAGAAATCGCCACTCCTAAAATAAAAAAAATACTGAAAGAAATGTCTCTTGCTCTCAAAAGCCAAAATGACGGAGTGGCTATTGCCGCGCCACAAATTGGATATTCTTTGCCAATTTTTATCGTTTCCGGAAAAATTTTTCATAAGGATTTCATAAAGGGAGAAAAAGAATTCAAAAAAACACCCAAAAGGGAAATTCCCAAGGATCTCGTTTTTATCAATCCAAAAATTTCCAAACTCTCCCGTGAAAAAGAATGGGTGCCGGAAGGATGTCTGTCTGTCCGCTGGCTTTATGGCAAAACTTTTAGGTCTAAAAAGGCAACCATTATGGCTTACGACGAAAACGGCAAAAAGTTTCAGCGGGGTGCTTCAGGACTTTTGGCCCAAATTTTTCAGCATGAAACCGACCACCTAAAAGGCGTTCTTTTCATTGACCACGCCAAGGATATAAAAGAAGAATTGCCGAAATAGCTTATAGGTTATAGCTTTTGGTTAATAGCTTTATGAATAAACTAAACTTTGTATTTTGGGGAACGCCGGAGGTGGCTTCTGAAACCTTGGAAATTTTGAAAGAAAATGGATATTTGCCGTCACTTATTGTTACCTCGCCCGACAGACCTCAAGGGCGCAAAATGCTCATCGCTCCCCCGCCAGCAAAAATTTGGGCGATAGAAAATAACATACCCTACATTCAGCCGGAAAGTTTAAACCAAAAAGAAATCTGGAATGTTTTGAGAACCCTTGGGAGAAGCGACGGCGACGGACAGAGAAAATTTTCAGCAGAAAATTTTAGTGGTGAGCAAAATGTTCCAGATTTCTTTTTGGTAGTTGCATACGGAAAAATAATTCCGGAAGATATTTTGAATATGCCGAAACTTGGCTCCATCAATGTCCACTATTCCCTGCTTCCGAAATATCGCGGAGCCTCGCCGGTAGAATCCGCTATCCTAAATGGCGATACGAAAACCGGCGTAACTATCCAAAAAATGGAATACAAAATGGATTCAGGGCCAATCATCGCAACAGAGGAAACAGAAATCGCTCCCGACGAAAAAGCGCCAGATTTGCGCCAGCGCTTGACTGAAATCGGCGGAAAGCTTTTACTGAAGACTCTGCCGGAATTTATAAATGGAAAAACTCTGGAAATTAAACAAGATGAAAATGAAGCGACTTTTTGTAAAAAAATTAAGAAAGAAGACGGTCTTATAGATTTAAACGATGAGGCAATAAAAAATTACAATAAATTCCGCGCCTACGCGCATTGGCCGAGAACTTTCTTTTTCAAAGATGGCAAAAGGGTTATCATTACCAATGCTGTGCTGGAAAACGGCAAGTTCGTAATAAAGAAAGTCCTGCCGGAAGGCAAAAAAGAAATAAGTTGGGAAGATTTTAATCTACGCCACGGCGTAGATTAGTATTTGGACGTGAAAGGATTTCTTCTGGTCAGACCTTTGAGCATTTTTTTGATGCTCATTGCTCCGCGTCTGAATAGGGTCTGCTTGCGGTCTTTGTTTTTTTGAATATCATTAAAAAGACTTTCTTTTATCTCGTCAATCGCGCTGTATAAATCTTCTTTGTCCGAACTGGAATAAAATTCCTTTCCTTTTATGTTAATCAAGCAATCGGAATGAAAAATAACACCTGATTTATGGCGCTTAGTGCTTTGACCAACTTCAAAATTAACTAATACTTCTCCCCCGTCTTTTTCTATTGAGGAAAGCAACTTCTCCAAATTGGTAACCCTCTTAAGAACATAATCCTTAATGGCTTCCGTCAACTCCATATTTTTCCCTTGTAGATTTATTTGCATATACTTAATTATACTACAAAATTATTTTAATAATAATCTGCTCTTTAATTTATCAATTTGCTTCCGGACATTTCTTTCGGCTGATCAATACCCAAAAGACCCAAAATGGTCGGGGCTACATCAATAAGCGATCCGATGGGGTTTTCCTTGTATAAATTGTCCAAATTCTTTTTACTCGACTCTTTAAATTTTTCGCTGATAAATATAACTGGCACATTGGCCGTGGAGTGCTGGGTATCGGGCTTGCCGTTGGCCGGATCAATCATTTCCTCTATGTTGCCGTGGTCGGAGGTTATAATAATCGCCGTTTTGGAAAGATCGACTGATTTGATTATTTTTTCCAGCGATTTATCAATAATTTTTAACGCCTTTTCGGCGGCTGGAATATTCCCCGTATGAGCCACCATATCCGTATTGGCAAAATTTACCACCATTAAACTGAAGGATTTTTTCAAGCAACTTAAAATATTCTCCGTTATTTTTTCGGTAGACATTTCCGGATGTTCCAAATAGCCCTTTCCCAGGAGAATTCTGGAGGGCGCAATTATCCTTTCTTCTCCCGAATAAGGGTCCAGCTTGCCTCCATTGAAAAAGTTTGTCACATGGGCTTCTTTTTCGCTTTCCGCCAGGCGGAACTGTTTCTGTCCTTTTTTGCTTATCACCTCGCCAAGAGCGTTTGGCGGGACATCCGGTGGATAAGCAACCAGCACTTTAAAGCTGTCATCATAATCAGTCATGGTTGCAACCAGCAGATTTTTTAAAATACGCTCTCTTTTAAAACCTTTGAAATTCTCAAGGATAAAAGGGGGGACGATTTGCTTCATTCGGTCATTCCTGAAATTAAAAAAAAAAAAAATGATTCCGTCGCCGTCTTCTATTTTGGCGCTTTTCCCATTCTCGTCTAAAATGGAAACCGGCACAATGTCGCGATCGTATATTCCTCTTCTGTACGATTCTTTTAAATAATCCTCGGCTGATTTGTATTTTCCTCCGCTAGCGTCAACCATTACATCCCAAGCTTCTTTGACCAACGGCCAGTTTTTAACGCGATCCATGGCATAATTGCGTCCGCCAATTGAAGCTATTTTTGCTTCAGATTTTGAAAGCATTTCTTTGATTCGATCCAGGCTCCTCATCCCTTCGGAGGGAAGGCTATCCTCTCCATCGGTCATCATATGAACATAAACCGAGGAGAAATTGTTTAATACAAAGAAATTTAAAAGTCCGATGAGATGACCTTCATGTGAGTGGAGCCCGCCGGGGCTGACACAGCCGATAAGATGAATCTTGGAGTGATTTTTTCTTGCGTGTTCCAGCACTTTTAAAAAAGCCTCATTTTTGAAAAATTTTCCATCTCTTATTTCGGAATTGATTCGGGCCAAACTTTGCACCACCACTCTGCCGGTGCCGATGCCTCCGTGACCGACTTCGCTATTTCCGTAAGTTCCCCATTCAAGCCCGACAACGAGTCCGGAAGAAACCAGATTGCAAGATTTATACGAAGAAACCAAGCTATTTAAAAACGGCATATTTTTTGCCGTCACGGGATTTCCCGGACCCCTGGGAGCCAAGCCAAAACCGTCCAGAATTATCAATATAACTTTTTCTATTGTCATTTTTTAATATCTCTGGTAAGAGCCCCTAAGATAATATTGAGTTCAATGGTCGCCACCCCCACAACCATATCCGCTCCGCCGTAATAAATAAAAAGTGTATCATCTTTTAGAACCATCCCGCACGGGAAAACGACATCGTTGACTAAGCCGATTTTTTCGTATGGTTCTTCTGGCTCAAAAATAGGGTCGGAAGAGCGCGCCAGAATTATGGCGGGGTCATCAAGGTCAAGCAAAAGAGCGCCAAGACGATAGGTATGATGATTTTTGGAAACGCCGTGATAAAGAAGCAACCAACCATACTTCGTTTTTATCGGTGGCGCCGAGATACCCACCTTCA
>LBZL01000022.1 GCA_000994705.1 Candidatus Nomurabacteria bacterium GW2011_GWB1_40_7
GAAATGGAAAAAAGATTAAAGAAAGTATATGATATTCAAAGACGATTCGGTAACAAGAGAGATTAACTTCTTGGTAACAGTTTATTATGAGCTATAGCGTCTATTTCTTTTTTTGTCGTTCTTGCACAAGCACGAGAAGGGGCGAGGCCAAGAAAATTGAGGAATACGTTCCAAAAAACATTCCAGCGGTAAGCATTAGGGCAAAATACCTTGTAGAAACTGGACCAAAGAAGAACAAGGCGAGAAGAACTAGAATAACAGTAAGGGAAGTACAGATAGAACGGACAAATGATTGCTCCAAACTTTTACCCACTGTTTCGCTAAAATTTATTTTATTTACATTTGCCTGATTTCTCAAATTCTCTCGAATTCTATCAAAAATAACAATCGTGTCGGAAACAGAAAGACCCAAAATCGTAAGGATTGCCACCACAAAGAGTGTGTCCGCCTCGGCTCCAAAATAATGTGAAAGAATAACAAATAATCCGACAGGAATAATCACATCATGCAAAAGTGAAACAATAGCGATAATCCCATATTTCCAAGAAGCTACGCCATGGTTACCCATGGCGGAGAGGTGGGAAACTTTGCGGAAAGCAAAAGCGATGAAACAAATAATCGCGACAGAAATCAAAATAATCGCTAAAATAGCTTTTCTGGTAAGTTCCCTCCCTACTGATGGTCCGATAGAATTAAAGCTCATCTCTGTCAATGAATTTTTATCGTCTTGGGAAAGCGTTTTTAACAACAAGGCATGCTCAGAATCGTTCAAGTCGCGAGTCTTCACGATATAACCAAGCTCTCCGATCGGCTGAAGAAGAATTGCACCGAGATTAAGAGCTTCTAACGATTTATTCAAATCAATCTGCGCCGGACGTGAGACCTTATAAACCACTTCGGTCAACGCGCCACCCTTGAAATCGATGCCGATATTCAACCCAAAAACAAAAAGGGAAAATAAAGAAAGCGCGACTAAAATCGTTGATATGCCGATGAATATTTTTTTGTATTTGATGATAAACATAATGATTAGGATCTAGGTTATAGTTGCTAGGTTCTAGTGAAAAATTATTTAGAGATACCGCTACTGAACAAAAATCTGGCGACCTTCCCCTCCCCCGCAAAACCGAGGGTCCCAAGAAAAATTCTGGTAATGATAATCGCGCTAAACATTGACACGATAACCCCCATTCCGAGCGTCAGCGCGAAACCTTTTATCAAAGACGTACCGAACCAGAAAAGAATAATGGCCGTGATAAGGCTTGAGATGTTGGAATCCCTGATGGAAAACCAAGCCCGGGAAAAACCGGCGGAAATTGAATCGGCAATACTTCTGCCGGAACGCAATTCCTCCTTTACGCGCTCAAAAATAAGCACGTTCGCGTCAACCGCTATGCCAATGGAAATTATAAATCCAGCGATGCCGGCCGCCGTTAAGGTAACAGGCATTAATTTGAAAAGCGCCAGCATTATTGCGATAAAGATGCAAAGAGAAAGAGTGGCGATTAATCCGGGCAAGCGGTACAAAAGAATGAGAAATAGAGCCACCAGTAAAAATCCAATAATAGCGGCTTTGACTCCCGCTTTTACCGCGCTTTCTCCCAAAGTAGCGCCAATAGTTCGAGTAGACACAAGAGTTATAGGTAAAGGAAGGGCTCCAGAATTCAAATAACCAACAAGTTGTTTAGCCTCTGCAGGAGTAAAACTTCCGGAAATAACCGCTTGCCCGTTCGGTATTTCTTCTCGGACAACAGGATTAGATCTCATCTCTCCATCTAGGTAAATTGCTATTATTTTTCCAATATTGTCTTTTGTAATCTGGGCAAAAATTTTACTCCCCTCTTCGTTAAACTGCAAACTAACCACTGGCTCTCGAGTATTTGGATCAAATTCCAAAACCGCTCGCTTCAAATAACGTCCGGTAAGTTCGGTAGAGACAAATTGCTGTTCTTGTAAAATTTTTTCATCAATTTTCCCGTCTGGGCCTGGTTTTATGGTTATTGGTTCCCCTTTTTGTCTTTCTACCCTAAATTCCAAAAGTGGAGTTTGTCCAATTATCTCTTTCGCTTTTTGTATATCTTTAACATTTGGTAGATCAATTATTAGCTGTTCGCCTGCCCCAGAAACAAATCCGCCATGTTGTACCTGCACAACAGGCTCGGAAACTCCAAAAACATTTATACGTCGTTCTATAATATCTCGAAGTGCCTCCATAGAATCGTTTACCTGGTCAGCAGAAACCACAGAAGTATCAACTTTATAAATCAAATGAGTACCTCCGGAAAGATCAAGCCCAAGGCGAAAAGGATGACTCTTAAAGAATGCTTTTTGGGTTTCAAAGTTCTTGTTTAATTTTGGCTCGGATTTAAAAACAAAAAGAGCTACACCAGAGCCCAGCAAAAGTATAAAAATAGTTAAAATTATTTTCTTAATCATAAATAATATAGGGCTATTTTACACATTTTTCACAAAATATGCAACTAGAGCGCCAAGAACAAAACCGCCTAAAATATCAATAGGAAAATGGACTCCGGCTATGATCCGCGCAAGGCCGATTAAAAGAGCGAAGAACATAAAAATATAGCCGGCTTTTTTGTGCAGAAAGAAAATTGAAAAAGCTAGCGCCGCAAAAAATGCAGAGTGACCTGATGGAAAAGCAAAACTTGATTCACTAAAAAGGGAGCTAATGTTTGGCAACGCTAAAAATGGCCGGGCTGTATGAAACAAAAATTTTAATATTGAAGATAAAAAATAAGCCAGAAAAGAAGAAAAAAATACAACTAATATTTCTTTCTTTTTCTCTAAAAAAACACGAAATGGATTTTCTGCTTTTAAAACTTCGTGACCTGCCTGCGCAGGCAGGTGGAAAAGTAAAAACAAGCCCGCCAAAATAACTACTATGAATGGAAAATAAACCGCAAAAAAAACTATCAATTTATCGAGTAAATCTGCTCGGTGTGCAAGATTATAAAAAAAGAAAAAAAATTCGTTATTCATATCAATTCACCTCACCCCGCCTTTGGCTTCCCCTCTCCAAGCTAGCTTGGAGAGGGGCTAGGGGTGAGGTCTTAGCCTTTGCCACTTTTAAAACATTCTGGAGAAGCATTGCTACGGTCACGGGCCCGACGCCACCAGGAACGGGCGAAACATAACTGGCTACATTTTTTACGGACTTCAAATCCACATCTCCGACAATACTCGGGCGATCACCAAGCTGGGCACTGACGTCTTCGGACGTGCCCGCATCTATTAAAATTGCCCCGGTTTTTATCATGTTGCCGGTAATATATTTCGCCTTGCCGATAGCTGAGATGATGATGTCCGCTCGTTGCAAAAAGTATTCCTTATTTTCTGTTTCGTTGGTAATCGGCTGGTAAGGAATTCCCCGGCTACGCAGGAGTGCGGCAGTCGGCTTGCCCACCAAATCCCCTTGCCCCAACAAAACTATAATTTTCCCTTTCAGGTCCAAGCGCAGAGAATCAAGAAGCGCTAAACAAGCGAGTGCGGCGGGGTAGCCTAAGTCAGTTTGGCTGTTGTAATCGTTGAAAAATTTTTCGCTGGCCACGGCACCTAAACAATCAACATCCAAATCCGGCTCTACGCTATCAAGAACGGCTTTTTTATCAATGGACCCGGGCAAAGGAAGCTGAATTATAATACCGCACATATTAGGCACCTTGTTTAGAGTTTTTATTTCTTTTACCAAATCACTCGTTGATATGGGGGCCGGGAAAATTGCCTTGTGAAAATGAATACCGACTTTTTCGGCGGTTCTCGCCTTCATTTGCACATATTGCACAGAAGCGGGGTCTTCCCCCACCAAGACATCGCAAAAAACTGGCGTAAACGGAAGCGTGGCCACTTCCCTTTTTATTTTCGCCAAGATTTCGTCCCGTATTTTTTTCCCGTCAATTATTTGCATTCGTAATTCGTAATTGTTAATTCGTAATTGATCTAAGCTCCTAAAAATTCATTTTTCGTGTCATCCCGATGAACCGGTCTGGCATATTTGCGCATACTCATCAGAATCCCCAATCCCGCAAACTCAATTAATAAGTGCGAACCACCATAACTCATAAAAGGAAGAGGGATGCCGGTTACCGGCATCAGCCCCAAATTCATGCCGATATTTATAAGTATTTGGCTCATAAAGAAAATGGCAATACCCATTCCAAAAAGTATTTCAAAATTGGACGCCCCCAAGGACGCAGTATAAAGAATTCGCCAAATCGCAAGGCTGTAAAATAAAAGGATTAAAAAAGAGCCAATTAAGCCCCATTCTTCGGCAAAAGCGGCAAAAATAAAATCGGATTGGGATTCCGGCAGAAATTTTAATCGCGATTGCGTGCCAAAACCCAAACCTTTGCCGACAATCTGTCCCGAACCCACTGCAATAGTTGATTGAAATGCGTTGTATCCCGTTCCCTGAATATCCGTCAATGGATTTATAAAATTAGAAATGCGGGCCTTTTGATACGGCGCAAAAACAAAAAACCAAAAGACCGCAAAAATAACCGCGCTAGAAACCAACACCGCGAATAAATGAGTTTTAGAAATTCCGGAAACAAGCACCATGCCCAGCCAGATAAAAAATATAATCATCGCGGAACCAAAATCGGGCTGTAAAAGAACAAGTCCAAACGGCACAAGTGCGTAAAATCCGGAAATAAAAATATGCTTTATATTCTTTATCTCCACATGGCGACGGGAAAAATATTTGGCCAGAATCAGGACAACTGCAAGTTTCATAAGATCGGCTGGCTGAAAAGAAAAAATACCAAAATCAAACCAGCTTTGAGCTCCGTGGGAAACTTTGCCCAAAACAAAAAGCGCCAATAATAAAAGGGATATAAAAAGAAATATGGACACCAAGACGTCCGTGCGTTTTAGAAAACGAAAATCAATGAAAGAAAAAATAAAGAAAACAGTCAAAGATATCAAAACCCAGACGACTTGTCTGCTGAAAAAATTACCCGTGTTCTCAAGCAATGCGAAGGATTTCATCGTTACCAACCCGGTGGCAATTATCGGAATGATAAACGAGACGAGCATCCAGTCTACCCCGTTAGAGGCCGCGAGGACTCGTAGCGACCCTCTGCCTCTAACGGGGTCTATTCTTTTAAGCGCTTTTTCAGCCATCTTTTCATTGTAATTTAGCGGAAAAAATGTTATACATCGGAATTATTTCTTTTTCAACCACTTCGCCAGGAAGTGGTTCTGGCCAAGTAAAGTTAATTTCTGTATTTTCAAGCGGAGCAAGCTGGTCAAAATAAGTGCGGCTAGTAGAAATGGCGTTGCCTCCCGCGTCATAGAGAATCGCCACCACGCCTACGTTCGGAATGGTAAAGAGCGAGTTGTTTTTTATTGTAGCCGAAAGCCGGGGGCTCGTTGCCTCGTCCACAAGCTGAATATTGGAAACTAAAACTTTTAATTGATTAATTTTTTCTTGCGAGACCTGAAGCCAAACAGGCATTTCCGTAAATTCAAAAGTCGTATAAACGGGAATGGAACTCCCGATATCTATGCCCGGCTCAAAGACGGCAAAATTGCCTCCCGGCGGAACGAAAGTGCTGCCCTCTCGTTTGCCTATATAAACATTCTTGGCATCACCAAAACGAAATCTATAATTTATTTTTTGAATGGCTTCATTTTGATTATGATTTACGAGATAAGCCACAGCGTTATAACGTCCCGGAATCACTTTAAAAGTACGCGCCCAGAGAATAGAAATCTCGTCCACTTCTACAATGCAAGCCTTGAGACATGAACCACCACAGTCCACCCCCGTTTCTTCTCCGTTTTGCTTGCCATCGGTACAACTCGGCGCCTTGGTTATTTGCGGATAAATTATTATAAATCCAAGTGTTGAAAAAAATAAAACTAAAATAGTTATATAAATTATTTGCCTCTTTAGGGCCCAAGTGAGCATCATAAGAATATAATAACATTAAAAAATTTAAAAATAAACGCTAAAAAGTGAAAAGCCCGGCCGTCTGTTAAGACGGGCCGGGCTCGATAAGCGTGGAAGCTCTCCTTTCGGCCTCCTTTTTCTTTTTCTTCTCCTCAATGAGGAGGTCCTGGAACCTCCCCGAGAACCGGAGGGCGCTTGCTGCCACCCCAGCCAGTATGAGGGCGGCGAACAGAGCCACGAAAATCACGGCCATGAAAATTCCCGCGGGGTTCACGCCGCACCTCCTTTTTGTGTTTTTACAAGTTCATCCACCCTGAACATCGCGCAAATCGCGACGAACAGGGACATACCGATCACGACCGTTTCAATGGTCGTGGGCATCCGCATGGGATTCTCGCTTGCACTCATTGCGAGAAACGCCACGATGATGCCGACGATCGCAACAATGGCCCGGGGGCCAGTAAGCTCTCTCATCTGACACCTCCTGTTTTTTATTCTATCACACACAATATACAAAAGTCAAGCACTCAAAAAACCTTATTTTATAAGGTTTTTTAGCTCCTCAAATACATTGTTCTGGCGCCTAGCTACTTTTGCCATGAAGACTATCATCGCCACTAGCGGGCTTAATTGCTCTGTTCGGAATGGGAAGAGATGTGACTCCGCCGTCAAAGCACCAGAACATTATATTCAAGCTTGCCCCGTCCTTTTTTATAGGCGGGGTTTATTTTTTGTGGTTTACAAATTTCTTAACAGGAATCGAAACATTAGTACTTCTCAGCTTAACGCATTACTGCGCTTACACTTAAAGCCTATCAACGTGATCATCTCTCACGGTTCTTAACGATTCCTAATCTTGAAGCTGGCTTCCCTCTTAGATGCT
>LBZL01000023.1 GCA_000994705.1 Candidatus Nomurabacteria bacterium GW2011_GWB1_40_7
CTTCTCTCCTAAAACAAGGAGAAAAACCCAAATATTTAATGGGAAAAGATTTTCTCTCCAGAATTTCATCAGAATGGAATCCCATCAACGGAATTTCCGCTGTTCCGGCGAGGGCATCTTTATCTTGAGTTATATAATAATCTTCAACATCTCCCGGCAAGTGAGCCGTCCCGTATAAATTTTGTTTTCTGACTATCACTGGAGGAATAATCGGAATAAAATTGCGGGCGGAAAAAAAATCCATCGCGTAATTCCAGATAGCGAAAGACAATCGCGCGCCATCATTGGTTAAAAAATATCCTCGAAAACCATGAACTTTCGCTCCGCGCCCAAGATCGCACATTTTTAAATTGGTCATCAGCTCAATGTGATCCTTCGGCTCGAAACTAAATATCGGTTTCTCTCCCCAAGTTTTTATTTCTTTATTTTCCGCATCTGTTTCGCCCTCTGGTACGGATATATCCGGAACATTCGGTACTTCCAGCATGGATTTTTGCCATTTCTCTACCGTTTCTTTTAATTTTTCTTCTTTCTTTTTTATATCCTCTTTCACCGCGCGCATTTCTTCAATGAGCTGAATTTTTAGCGCCGGGTCCTGGTCGCGGGCAATATCGTTGGAAACTCTATTAACCTCACTGCGAAGCTCTTCCACTTCTTTAAGTTCTTTTAAGCGCTGATCATCAAGCGCAATCAATTTTTCAATATCAATATCAACACGTTTTTTCTTTGCTCCCGCTTGCACAATATCTTTATTTTCGCGAATGAATTTTATGTCTAACATGTTATAATTATATCATGGAAATAAAAAAACTGCCAAAAGAAAAATTTCCCAAAGGGCTTTTGGAAATTCCGCAACCACCCGAAGACCTTTGGATTATCGGCGACCTGCCTCCGGAGAATTTGATACATCTCTCTGTCGTCGGTTCGCGCAAATTCACCTCCTACGGGCGTGAAGCCTGCGAGAAAATAATTGCCGGGCTAAAGGGTTATCCGATAGTGATAGTTTCCGGTTTTGCTATGGGTATAGACACTATCGCGCACAAAAAGGCCATGCAAGTCGGGCTCAAAACTTTAGTTTTTCCCGGCTCCGGATTGTCCGCCGAAGCGATGTATCCAAAAACAAATGTAAAATTGATGGAGGAAATTGTGGAAAATGGCGGATGTTTAATTTCAGAGTTTGAGCCGGATTTCAAGGCGACTCAATGGAGCTTCCCGATGCGCAATAGATTGATGGCGGGGATTTCCAAAGCGGTGCTTATTATAGAGGCAGAAGAAAAATCTGGCACACTTATCACCGCTCGAATGACCACAGAATATAATAGAGATTTATTGGTCGTGCCCGGCTCAATTTTTTCTTCAAATTCAAAAGGGACAAATAGATTGCTCCGCGCCGGCGCGATACCCATCACTTCTTCAGAAGATGTTTTAGAAGCGCTCGGTTTTGAGCTTCCGAAAGATGAAGAAAAACAGGCAAAATTATTTTTGGATTTGTTACCCGAAGAAAAAAAGGTAGTAGATTTACTCCGTGAACCTGTCGCTCGCGACGATTTAATCCGGGCAATGAAAATGTCGATACCTACTGCCAACGCGCTTCTCTCGGTAATGGAAATAAAAGGATTAATCAAGGAAGAGCTCGGTGAAATCAGATTGGCATAATTTGCAAAAAAAATATGTTTCGTGTAATCCCAGTAGATACTTTAATAAGGATTTTTCAGGATAATATTTTCCTTTTGTTTTACTTTTATTTTATTCTCTGCTACATTCATAGTGAGTATCTAACGGGACAAGTACTTAGTGGAATGAATCCCGAACGAAATCGCGGACGCATAAAATAAATAAAATTATGAAATTGATTAAATATATTATAAATAACAAAACAAGGGATATCGCGTAAGCGTACGCGTCCTATTTCGTACGGGATGAAACTACTTATTGTTGAATCGCCATCAAAAGCAAAAACTATTGAGAAATACCTTGAGGGCGAATTTACTGTGCGGGCATCAGTCGGGCACATTCGTGATTTACCGAAATCAAATAAAAAAGCCATAGATATTGAAGCGGGTTTTGTTCCGCATTATGAAATTTCAAAAGGTAAAGAAAAAATTGTGCACGAGCTTCAGGGGTTAGCAGAAAAAGCTAGTGAAATACTTTTGGCGACAGACCCTGATCGTGAAGGTGAAGCAATTGCTTGGCACATAGAAACGCTTCTCAATCAAGACAAGAAAGTTAAGGCACCCATTGAAAGAGTGGCTTTTTACGAAATTACAAAAGAGGCGGTAGGGGAAGCGTTAAAGTATCCGCGTAAAATTGACACAGCATTGCGAAAGGCGCAAGAAGCGCGCAGGGTGCTCGACAGATTGGTAGGATATGATTTAAGTGGACTTATTTGGAAAAAAGTAAGATATGGACTTTCGGCTGGAAGAGTCCAATCCCCGGCGCTTCGTATCATAATGGAGCGCGAAAGAGAAATACGCGCTTTTGTACCGGAAAAGTTCTGGAAAATACTGGGACTATTTGAAACGGAAAAAGGCGCAAAAATTACTTTAGAATGTAGCGAAGAACCTAGAGACCTGCCTGCGCAGGCAGGCGAAAAATTAGTTGAAAAAATTTTAACTGAAGGCAAAAAAGGCACATGGCTCGTAAAAGATGTAAAAGAAAGTGAACAAAAACGTTCTCCAAGAGCACCTTTTACCACTTCTACTTTACAACAGACAGCGAGTTCGCGTCTCGGATATTCCCCTTCCCGCACGATGCAAATTGCGCAGAAACTTTACGAAGCTGGGCACATTACTTATATGCGCACAGATAGTACAAATCTCTCCAGCGTTGCGCAAGGGCAGATTCTTTCATTCGTAAATAAGGAATACGGAAAAGAATATGCGCAAGCGAGAATTTATAAAACAAAATCAAAAAACGCGCAGGAAGCGCATGAAGCTATTCGTCCGACTCATATAGATAAACTCCATACCGGTTACGATGATTATGACAGGCTTTATCGTTTGATTTGGGAACGCGCCATCTCCTCCCAAATGGCAGACGCAAAATTGCTTAAAACAAAAATTACTGCAATTATTGAAAAGCATGAGGACTTGCCATCATTCGGAGCGAATGGCTCCCGCTTACTTTTTCCTGGCTGGCTGACGGTAGATACTGGGGCGCGAGGCGAAGACATAGAATTGCCTCAATGCAAAGAAGGAGAAAAATTAAAATTACTGGGTCTAAGCAGTGAGGAAAAATTCACTGAACCGCCGGGCAGATACAGCGAGGCGGGGCTAATCAAGGAACTTGAAAGCAGAGACATAGGCAGACCATCCACTTACGCTTCCATAATGAAAACTTTAGAAGAGCGGGAATATGTGCGCAAAGAAGGCAAGACCTTGTTCCCTACCGATGTCGGCGAAGTGGTCTCGGACTTTTTGGAAAAACATTTTGCCAATTATATTTCCGATACGTTCACGGCCGAGATGGAAGATGAGCTGGATGAAATTTCCCGTGGAGAGCGCGAGTATGAAAAAACCCTAAAAGATTTTTATATTCCTTTTTCTAAAGACGTAAAAGCAAAAGAAAAACTGGAAAAAGCGACAAACTTGGGCGAAGCGCCAGATAATATAAAATGTCCGAAATGCGGAAGCAAAATGATTATCAAGCTTTCCCGCGGGGGCAAATTTTATTCTTGTTCCAAATACCCCGATTGCGATGGCGCGTTGATGCTGGATGGCACGGAATTAAAGGGCCCTGAAGAAACTGGTGAGATGTGTCCTCTTTGTGGCCTGCCTGCGCAGGCAGGAGAAAAAAAGAAAAATGTCTATGGCGGGAAATTAATAGTTCGCGCTAGGCGTGATGGCAGTGGAACATTTATTTCCTGCTCTCGTTATCCAAAATGCAAATTCATAAAAAAGGATGAAGCTGAAGAAGCAAAAAAACGTACGGGTGTAATATGTCCTCTATGTAAAAAAGGAGACATTACAGAGCGACGTGGAAGATTCGGAATTTTTTATTCTTGCTCAAATTATCCTAATTGCAAATTTGCCATAAAAGCAAAACCTACTGGCAATGTTTGCAAACTCTGCGGGTCCTTGATGATGGAAGGGACAAAAACGATCCCCGAACGTTGCTCAAACAAGGCATGCAAAATGCACAATCCGCACAAAATACCAAAGATAGAAACCCAATAAATGCTATAATCGTGTTATGGCGAACGTTAAAGAAATAATTGACCTTATTGAAGGAGGAATAACAAAAAAGGAAGAGGAGCTAATAAATAAGGCATACGAATTTGCTAAAGTGGCGCATGAGGGGCAAAAGAGAATGAGCGGAGAACCGTATTTCATTCACGTTTTTGAAACGGCAAAGATTTTGGCTAAGTTTGAAATGGACATACAGACTATCATCGCCGGATTATTGCATGATGTATTGGAAGATACATCGATAACGGAGGAAGAAATAAAAAGAGATACATCGATAACGGAGGAAGAAATAAAAAGAGATTTTGGCGATGATATTTTATTTTTGATAAAAGGAGTAACAAAATTAGGAACTTTAAAGTATCGCGGGCATGAAAGACACGTGGAAAGTTTGCGAAAATTCTTTATTGCCATGGCTAATGACTTACGAGTCGTTATTATAAAATTCGCTGACCGGCTTCACAATTTAAGGACGTTGGAATTTGTGCCCGAAGATAAAAGAAAAAGAATAGCCATTGAATCGATTGAAGTTTACGCCCCGCTGGCCAATCGTCTCGGAATGGGTAAATTAAAAGGCGAATTGGAAGATGCCGCTTTTCCTTACGCTTATCCAAAAGAATATATGCAGATAGAGGAAATAATCAAAGAGAAGAAAGAGCTTTATAAAAAATATCTCGCGGAGGTGAACGAAAAATTGAAGAAAGAATTAGAGAAAAATAAAATAAAGTTTATTGAAATTGATTATCGAATAAAGCATAAATATAGTTTATACAAAAAACTTTTGAAGTATAATATGGACATAGAAAAAATTTATGACATTGTGGCGCTTCGAGTTGTTGTCAATACGGTGGAAGAATGTTATAGAGCTTTAGGACTAGTGCACTCCATTTGGAATCCACTACCCGGCAGAATCAAGGATTTTATCGCTATTCCCAAGCCGAACGGTTATCGTTCCATTCACACGACTATTTTTACCGGTTTGGGCGGAATTGCGGAAATTCAAATAAGAACGAAAGAAATGCACACGGAAGCCGATTATGGTATTGCCGCGCATTTTGCCTACAAAGAACGGGGCATCAGAAAAGCAAATGACCACAAAAACAAATTTAAGTGGATTGAGGAACTAAAAGAACTGAAATACGCGCCCCGTGACCCAAGAAAATTCATTGACCATCTTAAAATGGATTTTTTCAACGACCGTATTTTTATTTTTACTCCCAAGGGAGACGTCATAGACTTGCCTGAAGATTCAACTCCGCTTGATTTTGCTTATGCCATACACTCGGATATCGGAGACCATACTTCTGGAGTTAAAATAAATGCCATAATGTCACCAATTTATTCAAAATTAAAAAATGGAGATATGGTGGAAATAGTAACTAAGAAAGATTCAAGGCCATCCGGCAAATGGCTTGAGTATGTCAAGACAGCCGTTGCAAAAAAGCACATAAGATCATATTTGGAAAAAAATAGCTTATTGGCCAAGCTTAAATCTTTTGGTCGTTCTTAGACGCTGAAATTGGAGATATTGTACAAATCCGCATCGTCTTGTTTGACCTCATCACTTGTTCTGTCGTCAACGGGTTTAATGTTTTCTTCAATAATTTCTTCTTTCGCTAAATCATTTTGGGCAATGTGGTTTTCTAGCATTCCTGCATGCGCAGGCATGTCAGCGGAATTTTTTCCGATTTCAGATTTATGGATTAAATTTAAGATTGTCCGCAAATCTTCGGTGGAAAAAAAATCAATTTTGATCTGCCCGCCCAATTCTTTCCTGTCTATCTGCACCCTAGTGCCCAATTTTTCCTGAAATTCTTCTTCTAGCTCGGCAATTTCCGGGTCCGGCATAAATTCTTTTTTGCGAACGCGGTCATAAGCGATTTTTCGCGCCAGTCTCTCTGCTTCCCGCACGGTAATTTTTTTGTACACGATTTCTTTGAACAAAACCAGCTGTTCTTCGGGATGGTCGGCAAGCATTAAAATTGGCCTGGTGTGGCCTTCGGTAATTTTCCCTTCGGACAAAGCGTTTAAAATTTCTTCCGGAAGACTCAAAATACGCAAAGAATTTGAAACATACTCTCTGCTTTTACCCATTTTTTTAGCGATTTCGTTGTGAGTGAATTTAAATTCATTAACTAATCGAAGAAATGCTCGAGCTCGGTCAACAGCATTTAAATCTTCGCGTTGCAGGTTCTCAATTATCGCAAGTTCAAGTTTCATTATGGCCGTGTCTCCGGTGCGAATAACGACCGGCACTTGCGAGACCATAGCAAGCTTCGCAGCTCGTAAGCGTCGCTCACCGGCGATCAATTCATATTCTGTCATCAGTCCCCCGCCTTCTTTTTCCACCTCTACCCGGGAAACGATAAGCGGTTGCAGGACGCCATATTGTTTTATGGAGTCGGCCATGTCTTGCAATCGCGCCTCGTCAAAATCGCGTCTCGGCTGAAAAGGGTTCGGTTTTATTTTATCGGTGTCAATCCAGAAAATTGAATTGGAATATAAATTGGACATGGAAACATTCTAACATATTTTTAAAAATAAAAAAAATTGATTTTAGGTTAATTTTTTAGTATATTATATAGATTGCCGGAGTGGCGGAATTGGTCTACGCGCACGACTCAAAATCGTGTGGGGGCAACCCCTTGGGAGTTCAAGTCTCCCCTCCGGCACATAATGACAAAACATAATTTACCTTTAGTAAAGTATCAATGGACACCAGAATTAGCTTATATTGTTGGATTAATGGCTACGGACGGATGTCTTTCTCCAGACGGAAGACATTTGACATTCACATCTTGCGATAAACAATTAATTGAAACATTTAAGAAAATCTTAAACTTAAAAAATAAAATAGGTGAAACAGAAACTAAAGCATTGCGCATCCAGTTTGGAGATATACAATTTTATAAATGGCTTTTATCAATAGGAATCACACCTAACAAATCACACACCATAGATAAAATATTCATGCCGAAAGAATTTTTTAGAGATTTTATTCGCGGACATTTAGACGGTGATGGCAGTATTACAACGTATATGGATAAATATAATACTTATAAAAAACCAAAATATATTTATAAAAGATTATTTATTAGATTAATTTCAGCTAGTGAGCAACATATTTTATGGCTTCAAGAAAATATTATCGAAAATTTTAAAGTGACGGGTAGAATTCATAAAACAAAAATAACTCCACCAAGCAAAGTTCCAATCTATATATTAAAATATATGAAAAAAGAATCCCAAATACTTTTAAAAGAAATATATTACAAAGAATCACTACCTTGTCTAGATAGAAAAAGATTAGTTGCTATAGACTTTTTATAAAACTTTTTCCACATAACTATTTGCATTATCTCATATATGATATATAGTTTACTTATGGGGAAACTATACGTTGTTAGACATGGAGAAATTGATTTTAATGTTCAAGGACGATATGCTGGCTCTGTTGATGTTGAACTAAATGAAAAAGGAATACAACAAGCGCACAGTGTAGCCAATGAAGTTTCTAAATTGAATATAGATTTTATAATGACTTCTCCCCTAAAAAGATGCGCACTCATGGCTAAAATGATTCAAAAGGTTATAAATGTGCCAGTTTCTGTTGTGAATGAATTTTGTGAAAGAGGTGTAGGTGTGTTTGAAGGTTTAACGCGAGAGGAAGCAAAAAATAGTTATCCTGAATTGTGGGCAAAAAACATAACTAGAATTTATGATGACGCTCCACAAGGCGGAGAAACAATCAAAGAAGTTGAAGATAGAGTTTTTATAGGACTTAGAAAAATTAAAAAAGAATTCATTAATAAGAATGTTTTAATAGTCACACATGCTTTTATTGGTAAAATAATCCATAAATTTTTTAATAAAATTAACGAAGAAGAATTTTTCCAATATAAACTTGATAATGCTAAGGTAGTGGAATACAGTTTTATTAAATAATTAAGAAAATATGCAAAATACACAACAAAAACAAATAGGAGAATTTATTAAAAATTTAAGAGAGCAAAGAGGCTTAACTCAAGATGAATTTGCAAAATCCTTAAATACTTCTCAAAGTGCTGTGGCTCGTATGGAAAAAGGTGAACAAAATTTTTCTACTGAAATTTTAACAAAAATAAGCAACGTGCTAGATCATAAAATGGTTTGTATAAACGATTCAATTGATTTTCAAGTGAATGGTGGAAAAAAATTACATGGAACTATAAAGACGAATTTTTCTAAGAACGGTTCGGTCGGACTTCTTTGCGCTTCCCTTTTAAATAAAGGCACGTCTACCCTTCACGGAATCGCTCGCATTGAAGAAGTAGATAGAGTGGTTGAAATATTGGAAAGTATTGGCGTAAAGGTTTCATGGCAAGATCAAAACACTGTAATAATCACACCTCCTAAACAATTTAAATTAAAAAATATTAATGTTGATTCAGCTATCAAAACTCGTTCTGTCGTAATGCTAATAGGTTCTTTAATTCATTTTATCCCCTCCTTTTCTTTGCCTCATGCGCAAGGATGCAGTCTAGGCAAACGCACGATTGCCGCTCATATTTATGCCCTAGAAGATTTAGGAATCAAAATAAAAACAACTAATAAAAGTTATGAGATCGGCGCCAATAAATTAAAAGGAGCTGATATCGTAATGTACGAAACCGGAGAGACAGCTTGTGAAAATACTTTATTTGCTTGTTCTTTGATCCCTGATACGACCACGATAAGTTTTATGAGTAATAATTATATGGTGCAAGAAATATGTTTTTTTCTGGAAACGCTCGGAATCAAAATAGACGGTATCGGCACTTCTACCCTGACTGTTCATGGTGTAAAAGAAATAAATAAAAATGTTGAATATTGGAATAGCGAAGACCCAATTGAATCCATGATGTTTATTTCCGCTTGTGTCGTGACCGATGGAAAACTGACGATAACGAGATGCCCGATTGATTTTCTTTCTCTGGAGCTCGAAAAATTAAAACGCATGAATTTGAAATTTAAAATATTAAAAAGATATTATTCATACAATAATCGCACCAAGCTGGCCGATATTGAAATTTTCCCAAGTAAATTAAAAGCGTTAGAAGATAAAATTCATGCCAATATCTATCCGGGAATCAACATAGATAATCTTCCATTTTTCGTGCCGATCGCGATCAAAGCTAAAGGCCAAACCATGATTCACGATTGGTTTTACGAAGTACGCATGATCTATATGACAGAATTAAATAGACTTGGAGCAAATGTCACCTTGGCAGATCCACATCGCCTTTATATCCAAGGAGGTACACCTCTAAAACCAGCGCAAGTGGTTTGTCCGCCTGCCTTGCGTCCATCTATGGTTATCCTTATTTCCATGCTGGCCGCTCCAGGCGTTTCTATCCTCCGAAATGTATATATGATTAATCGAGGTTATGAAGAAATTGCTGAACGCCTAAATTCCATCGGTGCGGATATTAAAATTTTGAAATAAAATAAATTTCGCCTAACGTTTACGCATCATCTGAAGTTTTCATCCCGACTTAGCAGGATAAACTTTTTATTTCAGACAATGCTTTGTTTGATTATCTCCGCCTAAACCTTCATCGGACTAAGGGATGAAAATTTGGGTCGAGAAAATTTTTCACTCCTTATTATTTTTATAAATGAAAAATTTTGGAGCCAGATATGCGTTGTTATCTGATGTTATTTTTTTGACACTAACTCTCGATAATACCCACGCAGTTTTTACTACCACAATTACATTTCATATGCACATTCGGAGGCAACTCTTCTTTATAATTCCCTGTAATCTCCTCGCCCTTGATTATATCACGCTTGGCAATATCACAAAATTGTTTTGCGGTCGTGTTAGCATCACAAGAATGGTTAACATATTTTTTAGGGTCTTGCATGACAATATATTTTCCATCCATATGCGAAATATATCGCTTCTCTTCCTCGGTCATCTTCACAACCTCTTTAGCGGGCAAAATGTTGGAAATATCCCACCGCAAAACAATTTCCCCGGTTTTAAAATCACGCCCCGCAAAAACACCAGAGCCGTGAATACCAGATTTTTTCACAATCACATCGTTTGTTTTCATATTATAAAGAAGAGTTGCCGTTTTTTATAAAAGTTAGTGTCAAAAAAATTTATTTCGCAGAACGTCAGGGATATACGAAGTTTTTCTGGAACGACGTGGAAGAAAAATTTGGATGAGGGGCGAGCCGAGCCCCGAACCGTATATCCCTTGTTATACGAGGGTGAGCGTAACGCAGTGAAGCGAAAGCGCAGCGTCCCCTTGAGTAAATTTTGGCGCGTGTTCTACATATTGGTATTGGCATTATTTTTTATTTTTCTATAATGCCATGCAAACCAAATTCCTCCTATTAAAGTTACTAGTGAGAGAATTATGAACATTGGTTCTTTAACGGACTGAATTCCATTTCCTACATAAGCTAAAGCTAAACTCCCACTTATGTGTCCAATCGCCATTAAGGGCAAAAAAATTCTTGGCTTCATCGCTGAAAGTCCTGCGAGATAAGATAATTCATCATCCGGGAACACTGGCAAGAAATACGCAAGGAACAGCAAGATTTTTCCTTTGTCAAAATAATAATCATATTTATTTATAGTTTCAGGTTTAACAATATGTTTGATTATTTTTCTTCCAAAAAATCTTGCTAAATAAAACGCTATTGCTGTTCCGATTACTCTTCCAATCCAGTTATAGATAAAACCTTGCCATGT
>LBZL01000024.1 GCA_000994705.1 Candidatus Nomurabacteria bacterium GW2011_GWB1_40_7
ACAAGGCTAATGCTAAAACAAACAAAAATGATAAATATTTCATATTTTTACAAATTATAAGTGATTAAATTCGACCTTTTTAAAGCTAAGTTGAGCTTGGATGTATTATACCAAATCGGCCAGTTTAAAGCAAAGCAAGCTATCCACAATCGGCTGTTGTATGATAAAATGAAATATGCTTAGCTGTATCTTAGAATAAACATCACATTAAAATTTTCGCCCGATAATGATTAAAATACCGCTAATATGCCGCATAAAAGTAAAATAAATGACCAAAAAACGCTATCAATCGTCATACCGGTCTTTAATGAAAAAAATACCATTTCCGAGTTATTAAACTTGATTGATGCCGTAGAATTACCCGACATAAAAAAAGAGCTGATTATAATTGACGATTGCTCCACCGACGGAACCCGCGAAATTCTTAAAAATATCGAGCATAAGCACATGATCATTTTTAAAGAAAAAAATGAAGGCAAAGGGGCGGCCGTCAAAGAAGGGTTTATGAAAGCGGCCGGGGATTTTATAATAATTCAGGATGCCGACTTGGAATACAGCCCGAGCGAATATGTTAATATGATAAAACCTCTTATTGATAAAAAATGCGACGTGGTCTATGGCTCCCGATTTTTGAGCGGCAAACCGCACCGCGCGCTATATTTTCATCACTATATAGGCAATAGATGCTTGACTATATTATCAAACATATTCACTAATCTTAATTTATCCGACATGGAAACTTGCTATAAAGCTTTCAACCGCCCCGCCCTTGATAAAATTAAAAATAAGCTGACTGCCAGCCGATTTGGGATAGAACCGGAAATAACCGCGCTCGTCGCAAAAAATAATTTAAGGATCTACGAGGTGGGTATTTCATACTTCGGCAGAACATATCAAGAAGGGAAGAAAATAGGATGGAAGGATGGCGTAGCGGCTATTTGGTACATATTAAAATCAAATCTATCGTGATTGAAACAAAAACTTGAAAAATAAGGCGCGGCGCACTCGACTTATTTCATAAACCATGAGATTTGTAAAAATATTATTTTTATTTCTATTTTCCTATATCTTGCTTGCGCATAATGCCCACGCCTACCTTGATCCGGGCGCCGGCAGTTTTATTATTCAGTTGACGGCCGGCATTGTCTTGGGAGGAGTTTTTTTCGCGAAAACGCTTTTTCATAAAATAAAAACTCTTTATTCTTCTTTCCGAAAGAAAAATATTCATGAAAATACCTCGCAAAAAAATGATTGAAGAAATTCCGGGATCGTTCCGAGATCCGAGCGGGTTTGTTTATAAAAAAAATAACATTCTCTACCGTCAGATAAACTATTTTTATCAAGACAACTACGATCAATTCATCAACTCAGGTCTTTATAGCGAACTAACCAGCAGCGGGCTGCTTATAAAACACGAAGAGATTGAAAATCAAAGCGATGGAGCGTATAAAACATTGCGCCCCGATGTTTTGCCGTTTATTTCCTATCCTTACGAATGGGGCTTTAGCCAGTTGAAAGACACCGCGTTGTTAACTCTAAGGATACAAAAAATCGCGCTAAAATTCGGCATGTCTCTAAAAGACGCAAGCGCTTACAACATTCAGTTCATCGGCGCCAACCCTATATTCATAGACACTCTTTCTTTTGAAAAATATAAAGATGGCGATCCGTGGGTCGCTTATCGCCAATTTTGCCAGCATTTTTTAAACCCTCTGCTGCTTATGAAATACGCCGACACGCGCCTTAATAAATGCTCAGGCATCTTTATAGACGGCATCCCGCTGGATCTGACCAGCGCCATTTTGCCGGCGCGCACTTATTTTACCCCATCAATCCTGTTTCATGTGCATTTACACGCTAAAAGCCAAAAACATTTTTCCGACAAGAAAGCAAAAAAATACCCGCGTAAAATTAGCAAGCAGACTTTACTCGGACTTATTGACGGCCTTGAGCGCTTTGTTAAAGGCCTGAGATGGAATACGGCTAAAACGGAATGGGGAGAATACTACTCGTTTACCAACTACTCTCCCCGCGCGTTTGAACACAAAAAAGAAATCATCGGACAATTTATAGACAAGAAGAATCCCGGTATTGTTTGGGATTTTGGAGCCAATGACGGAAGCTTCAGCAGGATGGCCGGCAACAGACAAATAAAAACAGTGTCTTTTGACGCCGACTATGCCGCGATTGAAAAAAATTATCTTAAATGCAAGAGAGAGGGCGATGCCAATATTTTACCTCTCGTCCTTGACCTGACCAATCCGAGCCCGGCTATCGGATGGAGCCATCATGAGCGCATGTCTCTGATTGAGCGCGGTCCGGCCGATATGGCGTTAGCACTGGCTTTATTGCATCACTTGGCGATCGCCAACAACCTTCCTTTCGCGAAAATAGCCGAGTTTTTTAGCAAGATTTGCAAGTATCTTGTCATTGAATTTGTCCCTAAAGATGATTCAAATGCCAGAAGGCTTTTAGCCAATAGAGAGGATATTTTTTCCGATTACACGCAAGAATCTTTTGAGTATCAGTTTAAAAAATATTTTTCAATGGAATCGGCCGTTCCGGTGGAAGAATCCGATAGAATTTTATATTTGATGAAAAACAGCGCCTTGAAATAGATTATGAAGAACAACCCATTATTACATCCCTTACTGATTGCGGCATTTCCGATTTTATTTTTATATTCCCATAATATGGGAGAGGTTTCGCTGAAAGACGCGATTGCCCCGCTCATCGCCGCCGTCACTATAACGTCTATCGTTTGGCTTTGCGCGAAATTAATAATAAAAAATAACGAGAAAGCCGGACTGATATCGTTCTTTTTCATAATATCCTCTTTCTTTTATGGGCATGCCTATGATCAGTTAAAAAATTACACGCACAACACACATCAATACCTCCTAATACTCTGGGTGGCTGCTTTTTTCGCCTTTTCCGTGATAGTTGTGGCTGGCTTTAAAAAATGGAAAATACAAAACTTGACTTATTTGTTAAATATAACATCAATTATCCTTGTTTGTATTTCTATTTCAATAATCAGTTATAATGAAATAGCGAGAAAACACATAACCTTCAAGCAGGAAATCCAAAAAGGCAATCAGAATACGACATACAAGCCGGATATTTATTATATTATTCTGGATGGTTACGGTCGCGCGGATATGCTTAATAGCTTATACGGCTACGACAACGGTGATTTTCTGACCGCGTTGGAAAAGAGCGGATTTTATGTCGCCTCGCGAAGCCGCAGTAATTACTCCCAAACCACGCTTTCTCTGGCGTCCTCTTTGAATTTCCATTATCTTGACGATTTAGCGAGAGAAATAGGGAAAGATCGCGCTAGCCGCCGGTATGTTTTAGAGCTAATAAATAAAAACAACGCGTCTAAATTCCTTGAACAAGAGGACTATACATACATAGCGTTTTCGTCCGTTTACGGGCGAATGACGACCGAGGGCGCCGACATCACCATTTCTCCTCAATTCAAACTGAGTAACTTTGACCATCTTGTGATTAATGCTACGCCAATTCCAAGCATTCTGGAAGTATTTTCATTAAAATCGCAATACGACTTGCATAGAGAACAATTAATGCATGTTTTTCAAGAACTTCCTAAGATTGCCACGAAAAAAGAGCCCACTTTCACTTTCGCCCATATTATCGCGCCCCATCCGCCATTTGTTTTTAACGCCGATGGCAATCCGATCCAGCCGGCAAATAGGTTATTTTCATTCTGGGACGCGAGCGGGTTTTGGGAGATTGGCGGGACGAGAGATGAATATCGGACGAATTATATCAACCAACTTGTTCTCATTAATAAAAAGCTCCAAGCGACCGTGGAAAATATTATTTCTTTATCGCCTAACCCGCCAATTATCGTCTTGCAAGCGGATCACGGCCCGGGATCTCAGGTTTACTTTGAAAATCCGGATAAAACAAATTTTAAAGAGAGGATGTCTATTTTTAACGCTTATTATTTGCCGAGCGGCGGCAGTGAAAAATTATATCGGGAGATTACGCCGGCGAACACATTCCGACTGATCTTTAACTATTATTTCGGAACAAATTATGAATTGCTTGAAGATAAAAGCTATTACTCAACATACAGCCGCCCTTATGACTTCATGGACGTGACTAATAATGTTAGCGATTAAAATTATTGGCGGTCGCGAGGAGTGAATTCATAAAAATCAAATATGAAACCGGTGAATCTATACCGATATGACTGGCTGACTACTTCCTGAAGCTCTTCAGGGATACTTCTCTCATCCATATTCAATGTGAAATCACTTTCGCTTAAACCGTCCAGATACATCTCGGCAGGCAATAAAATAAATTTCGGCGGGCGAGCTTTAATACTATCAACAGCTTCTTCTTTGACTCCAGGACGCCGAATGTAAAATGAATTAAAGTATCGGCTCGGCGATCGCCGTTCCGAATATGCCTGTATCGGATTCCCGTGCCACCCCCAAATATAAATAAAATCTTCTGACACAGTGTTCTCTTTTAAAAATAATCCCCATTCCCTATTATGCCTGACTATTTCCACCTCGGCGTTCTTAGCTTTGGAAGGAGCCGCGGATAAATTTGGAAATATTAACCATACTGCCATGATAACAAAAAGAGCGCGAACAATATATTTAGTCTTCTCATCCTCTGAGAGCGCGCGTAAATTATAAAATTTTGCGTAAGATGATTGGACGACGGACAATATTATATTGATCGCTATCCCGGACGCTATCGCCATTGACGGCATTAGTTGCCTCAACTGATGCTTAAAATAATGTCCGGAAACGTTAACGCCCAAAAAATCAAAAAACATCCAAAGAACAATTCCCAAAAACGGCACTCCGAGCTTTTTTATCACTTCCCTGCTGGAGAAAAATATTATTATAAACGGATAAAACAATATTATTTCCGATAATCCCATTCTGATAAAATTCAATAAACGTTCATAAAAACTCGATGGCCTGCTTCCACCTTCTTCCAATAAGATAAGCCATGCGCCACTTACATAATCCCAAATACCGACACCGGAAAGTAAAAGCGGAGTGATGCTCAAAAAAGTGGCGAAAATAACGCCCGCGCCCAAAACAGCGGAAAAATAAAAAATATTTTTAAAACCGTCATTCTTGCGGGAATTCAGATAATAAAAAAATAATCCAGCCAGACTGAACACCGCTACTTGCTTGAAAGCGATCGCCGCCCCCATTAATAAACCGGCGATGAATATTTTTAAAAAACCGTCCTTTTGTTCTTTAGAATTTTGCGCCCGGATGATTATAAAAAAAGCAAGCGTTGAAAATAAAACCATAAATGTCTCGGTTTGCGACGGACTATACGCGTCCAGCGCCCACCAAGACATCGCGGCACCAAACAAAAACATGGCCAGCGCGCCGGCCAATTTGTTATACAGGGTTTTGCTGATTAAATAAATAACCGCCGATGTTGCCACGACTGATAAAATCGCCAGCAATCTCGGGAACCAAAAATTAACCCCAAACAATAAATTAGAAATGGCGTATAAATAAAAAATGCCGGGCGTTTTATTTTCTATGGATCCGGCATAAGGAGGAATGCCGTGATGAACCCAGATATGGCCGACATAGTTCCAAATCCCCTCATCGGTGGCCATCGGGAAATTAAATGTCGGATAAATATTGGCCAGCAAGATAATAACGGCAATAAAAAACGGGCTGATAATAACCCGGACAATCTTGTTATAAAATAAACTACTCATATATCTGATAAAAATTACCCGCCCAACCCCATCAATTGTTTGGTGATCGTAACAATGCTGAAGGCCAAAATAGACACCGCGATGCCGATGATGACATAAGAAAGCACTTTGGCGGCTTGCTGGACTTGCTGGGGGTTGTCGCGCGCGGTGATGTATAAAAACCCGGAATAAAGCCCCATCGCCACGGAAGTTATAGCCACAAACCAGGAAAACCAATTAACCGTT
>LBZL01000025.1 GCA_000994705.1 Candidatus Nomurabacteria bacterium GW2011_GWB1_40_7
AGCAATTCGTCAATTTTTTGGCGATTCTTTTCTCCTTGATCTATTGCCGCATCCAGAAAAGGAATTGTCTTTATCGGCATATTTTTTTTCAAAAACTCCCGCAATTCTCCAAGTTTTCTTTTTACAAATCCCAATGCGGCGTTTTCTTTGGAAGTCGGAAGAACTGTAATAAATATGGTTGCTCGTTTCAAGTCAGGGGAGCAGATCGCGGACATTACTGTGATAAGAGAGGTCCTGTCATTTTCCCGTTCTAAAAATTGAGCCGCGAGTTCCTTAATGCTGTTTGCCACCTTTTCGTTTCTGCTTGTCATGATTTTTAATCAAGGATTTTTCAAATAAACTTTTCAAGAGCCTTATCCTTATGACCTAACGCAGAAAAGTTTGATTTTAAAAATCTTTCTATTTTTGGGTAATTGTAAACGATTCTATTATATCACCCGGCACGATTTCTATTTTTGACTCAATCATCATTCCGAATTCAGCGCCTTCTTCCGCGGCGCTCACTTTTATTTTATTTTTTTCCAAATTCACTATTTTCCCGCGGCCGATTTCAAAATCCCGGCGCATTATTTTAACTGTGCTGTTTAAGTTAATCTTTCCTTCTGTCACTTTACCTCCCACTATTTGGCGCTCTTTGGTGCGGCTGAAGGTGCGAATAATCTTTGCTTGGCCGGTCGTTTCCACTGTTTCAATTTTAGGTCTTTTTTCTTCCATTTGCGTTTCCAGCCACTCGGTCATTTTATAAATAACTTCAAAAAAGGAAATCGGAATGCCTCTTTTTTCGGCGACCTCGATAGCGCTCTTGTCGGCTTTAACATTAAAACCGATGACTAATACATCCGCCCCAGAAGCCACGCCCTTGATGTCCGATTCAGAAATAGGGCCAATGCCTTTCCCAACAATTCTAAATTCAGCATTTTCACTTTTTATTTTAGCGATTTCTTTTTCAATGGCTTCCAGGGAGCCGGAAACATCGGCTTTTAAGATTATTGGTATTATTTTTTTTAATGCTTCTCCCCCTTGAGAAAGGGGAGTGTCCGTAGGGCGAGAGGGTAATTCTTTAATATATTTTTCCGCTTCCGATTTTTTTTGGAAAGATTTGAATGGCGCCCCCACTCTCGGCATTTTATCAAAGCCGACTATGCGGATGGGGGAGGAAAAGGAAGCAGAATCAATATCTTTTCCCAAAAAGTTTTCCATTATGCGAGCAGGGCACATGCTGTCTTCCACCACGACAGTCATTCCTTTTTTGATTGTTCCGTTTTTTATGATTAAAGCCGCCAGTATGCCGCGTCTGGAATCCAAATGGACTTCAATTACAAAACCCGAAGCGTCTTCAATGTCGTTGCCGGTCAAGTTTTCCATTTCGGCCAGAATCAAAATGAGTGACAATAAATTATCCACTCCGGCGCCAGTTTTGGCGGAAATTTCCACATAAGGCACTTTGCCTCCGTAATTTTCCAAATAGATTTCATTTTCCGCCAATTCTGTTTTTGTTTTTTCCACATTGGCGCCTGGCTTGTCTGTTTTATTTATGGCCACGAGGCAGGGGATTTTGGACTCAACGATAGTTTTCCAGGCTTCAATAGTCTGCGGTTTTACTCCGTCTTCAGCCGAGACGATTAAAATGGCGATGTCCGCTATTTCCGCGCCGCGTTCACGCATTTTTGAGAATGCCTCGTGGCCTGGAGTATCCAAAAAAGTTATTTTTTTATCTTGTCCGTGTTCGTCTTTATGTAAAACTTCGTAAGCAGAAATACATTGAGTAATACCTCCCGCTTCGCATTCAACGATGTTTGTCTTTCTAATGTAATCAAGCAGGGTAGATTTTCCGTGATCAATATGACCCATGACCACCACTACCGGCGGACGAGCTACTATATTCTGTTTTTGCTTATCTTCGTTCATATAAAGGAAATTTTTTAAAATAAACTTTTCAAGAGCCTTATCCTTATGGCCCAACGCAGAAAAGTTTGATTTTAAAAAATTTTAAACTTTTGCTTTTTCTAAAGCTTCTTTTTCTTCGTTTGTGAGCTCATATTCTGATTTGCCGTTTTTTACAGGTTTGGCGAAAATGCTCATCCGCTCGCGGGAATATAAGCTTGAAATCACCAAGCCGTCATTTTCTTCATTCAACATGCCGATGGCAAAACTTTGATTGCTGCCTTGGTCGGGAAAAGGATTGAAACGGATAGTTTCAACGCCGCGGATGCTTTTTTTGAGTTTGGCGGTCATTACGGCAACATCTTTTTCAATATTTTCTTTCGCCTTCTTTAATTTGACGATATCATTTTCCAAAGCAACGATAGTGTCTTCCAAGTCCTTGCCCTTTTTACCGAGAAAAAATCTCTTTAGGCGTTTCTCGGTAACGACAATCCAGATAGCGCCGATTAAAATGGCAATTCCAGCCAAAATAAAAAAAGCCATTTCTAACTTTGTATTCATACATTTTCAATATATACTATTTTTATGTTGAAATCAAATTTATATCTTGATTATGCCGCCTCGGTATCTGCCAATCCGAGTTCTGTTCATGTGCTGGGAATGCTCGCTAAAAAAAAGCTGGAAAATGCGCGAAAAAAAATTGCGGATATTTTAAATGTCAGGTCGGAAGAAATGATTTTTACAAGCGGGGGCACGGAGAGCAACAACTTGGCAATCCAGGGAGCAATTTGGGGTTGGCTGGAAAAAAATAGCAAAAAAAATCTTCCGCATATTATTACTACCAATATTGAACACCCGTCGGTTTTAGAAACCTACCAATTGTTGAAAAGGAGAGGGTTAACGGAAATTACTATTGTGCCAGTTGAGGCAAACGGGATAGTGAATCCGAAAAAAATAAAAAAAGAAATAAAAAAAAATACAGTGCTTGTCTCCGTGATGTATGCAAACAATGAGATCGGTACGATACAGCCGATAAAAGAAAGCGAATTATTTAGATTTAAATGTGGAAAGACTGGGAGTGGATTTATTATCGCTTTCGGGTTCAAAAATTGAAGGAGCGGGGAGAGTCGGTGTGCTTTATAAAAGAAAATCTGTACCGCTTGTAAATATATTCGGCGGGGGAGATCAAGAACAAGGATTACGCCCTGGAACAGAAAATTTGGAAGCTATTGTGAAGTTTTCAACTGCATTAAAATCAGCGCAAAGTGTCAAAGAAAAAGAAACAAAACGTTTAGCAAAACTCCGTGATTATTTTATAGCGGAGCTTCTTTCAATTTTTTCCCACTGCGCCCTTCCCGGATTACCAGGTGGGACCCTCGCGGATAAAAAATTTAAAGAAGTTCCGCTTATCATAAATGGGGATTTGGAAAACAGATTACCCAATAATGTGAATATTACGTTTCCCAAAATTCCAAGCGATCTTTTAGTGATTGAGCTTTCAGCGAAAGGAATAATGGCATCATCAAAAAGCGCTTGCAAAAGTTCCAGGGCCGAAGGTTCCTATGTGATAAAAGCATTACGCCCAGACTCGGATTCTGAAATTGGAGGAGTGCGCTTTTCTTTAGGTAAAAATACGACAAAAAAAGATATTGATGAAACCGTCAAAGCTTTATCTCTTATTTTGCAAAAACTAAAAAAGTGGTACACTTAATGAAGTGTTGATATTTAATCTATTTTTTGATACATTATACCTATGAAACGATCACGAAAATTTACCGCTGTTTATAAAAAGTCAGGCAAATGGTATTCTGGCTGGATTGAAGAAATTCCTGGTGTCAATACGCAAGGTAGAACATTAGCGGAAACTAAAATAAATCTCAAAGAAGCGCTTTTACTTATACTTGAAACGAATCGTCTTTTATCGAGAAAATCTGAAGGCCGATCTTCTATCACGCGAGAAAACTTGGCTGTATTTGCCTAACTTTTTATGAAGCAAGTTGATCTTATAAAACATATCCGTAAATACGGGTGTGTTTTTGTACGAGAAGGTGGCTCACATAGTGTTTGGTGTAATCCTATTACAGGCAGAACCTCAACAGTGCCAAGACATAGTGAAATTAATACTCATACCAGGTAAAAAAATTTGTGAAGATCTAGGTGTGCCAATAATTAAAAAACGATAGTTTTGATTTTGCAAAAACTAAAAAAGTGGTATAATTGAGGGATGGATATAAAAGATTTAAATAAATCGCAGTTGATATTGCTGGCTATCTTGCTTAGCTTTGTCACTTCTATCGCGACCGGCATAACGACCGTGACTTTGATGCAACAAGCGCCGGCGTCGGTGACTATGCCGGTTACCCGCATCGTTCGGGAAACGGTGGAGAAAATTGTGCCGGTGGAGAGCAAACCCAAGACTCAAGCTCTGTCGGCGGAAGAAAAAAAGCTTCTGGAAGACCTGAAAGCCATCAAACCGCTGACGGTTACTTTATTTTTAAAGGGCCTGCCTGCGCAGTCAGGAGAAACTGAAGATAAAATTCTGGGAACGGGATTATTTTTGGGCGACAACAAAGTCGTGATAGCGTCTATAATTGCGGAACCGAAAGAAGGAGAAGTGTATATGGTAAAGAGCGTTTTAGGCGAGCAAAAAGTTTCAAAGGTAACGGCAGAAGAAGATTTTACCATTATTGAATTGGTTGTTGCTGAAGAACCAATTCTTGCGCCTGGAGAAGATACTGCGCCGCCAGATGGAGCTTTATAACTTTATAAACTATTGCCATGCCGCCATTAAATAAATTTACAACTAAAGCCAAAGATGCCATCAAGAGGGCTCACGAGCTGGCTATTGAGCGCGGAATGAACCACGTTTCTTCACTACACCTGCTCGCGGCGCTTTTATTGCAAGAAGAATCTATGGTGAATTCTATTTTGGACAAATTGGAAGTTGATACAATGCTTTTGACTGATTCTGTCCTAGAGCTAATTGAGTTACCAGAATCACGTAGCACAATCTCACCTTCGTATCAGATATATCTTAACCCCGACTTGGCTCAAGTTATTGAACAATCAGTAAAACTTGCAGAATATATGAAAGATGATTTTGTATCAACAGAACATCTTTTTATTGCAATATTGGAAGTAACAAGTGAAGCGCGCGAAACCTTGGCGCGATTTAGAATTCATAAAGATCAAGTGATGAAAGTTTTGGAAGAGCTTCGCAGTCAAAACATTACCGACATTTCCGAACCAAAAAGATTCAAGTTGCTGATGAAGTATACCAGAAATTTAACCAAGTTGGCAAAAGAAGACAAGCTAGATCCGGTTATCGGTCGCGACGATGAAATAACTCGTATTATGCAAATACTTTCGCGCCGAACAAAAAATAATCCGATTTTGATAGGCGAAGCGGGAACCGGCAAGACCGCCGTGGTGGAAGGCTTGGCTCAAATGATTGTCAAAAATAATGTTCCGGAGTCTTTGAAAGACAAAGAGCTTGTTTCGCTTGATTTGGGATTGCTGGTGGCGGGCACAAAATATCGCGGAGAATTTGAAGAAAGACTGAAAGGCATTATGAAAGAAATTGAGCGTTCCGACGGCAAAATAATTCTTTTTATTGACGAGATACACACTATCGTTGGTGCCGGCGGAGCGGAGGGCACGATGGATGCTTCAAATATGCTGAAGCCAGCTCTTTCCCGCGGAGAATTGCGGGCTATCGGCGCGACGACCTTGCGGGAATATCAAAAACATATTGAAAAAGATCCGGCTCTGGCCCGCCGTTTTCAGCCGGTCTATATTGACGAACCAAGCATAGAGGATACGATTGCCATTCTTCGCGGTCTTAAAGAAAAATACGAACTTTTTCACGGCATCCGAATTACCGACGATGCGATAATTGCGGCAGTGAATTTTTCTTCCCGTTACATTACTAACAGATTTCTGCCGGATAAAGCGGTTGATTTAATTGACGAAGCTTCTTCGTCGCTGAAGATAATGCTGGAAAATAAACCGCCTATTTTAGAAGAGGCAAACAGAAAAACGATGCGCCTAGAAATTGAAAAAGAAGCGCTGAAGAAAGAAATCAGCTCTTTAGGCGAGGGACAGAAAGAAACAAAAAATAGTGAAATAAAAAGCAGACTAAAAGAAATAGACAAAGAAATCGGTAATTTATCCGAAAAGACCAAGGAGCTTGAGCTAAAATGGGCCAATGAAAAATCAACCGTATCGGAAATTAGGGTTATCAAGAAAGAATTGGAAAGTATTCGCCTGGAAGCCGAAGACGCCGAGATGAAATCCGATCTTTCCCGAGCGGCAGAAATACGCTATGGAAAAATTCCGGCGTTAAAAAAAGAACTGGAAATAAAATTGGCTCGGCTGAAAAAATTGCAGAAATCGCGCAGAATTCTGAAAGAAGAAATTACGGTTGAAGACATCGCCGAAGTAGTCGCTCGTTGGACAGGTATACCGCTTACCAAGATGCTTGAAGAAGAGCGCGAAAAGTTAGAAAAAATGGAAATAGAATTAAGTAAAAGAATTGTTGGCCAAGATGAAGCAATAAAACGAGTGGCCGATGTTATTCGCCGTTCTAGGGCGGGCATTGGAGACCCCAATCGTCCCATTGGTTCCTTTATTTTCTTGGGTCCAACAGGAGTGGGTAAAACGGAACTCACAAAAGCTCTGGGACAATTTATGTTTAACGACGATAACGCGATTATTCGTGTAGATATGTCTGAATATATGGAACGCCACTCAATGTCCAAACTCGTCGGCTCTCCGCCGGGCTATGTGGGTTATGACGAATCAGGCCAATTGACGGAGGCTGTTCGGCACCGACCCTATGCGGTAGTGCTTTTTGATGAAATTGAAAAAGCCCATTCGGAAATTTTCAATGTGCTTTTGCAGGTTATTGACGAAGGCAGATTGACTGACGGAAAAGGGAGAATAGTCAATTTCAAAAACGCTATTATAATTCTTACTTCCAACATTGGTTCGCAATTCGTGGAAAAGATGGAATCAATCGGATTTTCCAATAATTCCCAAAAACAAGATTACGGCAATATGAAAGAAAAAGTTTTGGAATCACTGAAAGATAATTTCCGTCCGGAATTTTTGAATCGTTTGGATGAAATTATTGTTTTTGATGTTTTGTCAGAAACCGCTCTCAAGGAAATAGTCAATTTGCGGATTAAAGTTGTCCGCGATCGGCTTATCGCCAAAGGAATAAATTTCGAAATCTCCGAAGAAGCGCTTTCGTATCTGGCAAAAGAAGGTTATGATCCGCATTATGGCGCAAGACCGCTCAACCGTTTGATTCAAAGTAAGATTTTGAATCCTGTTGCCTCATATATAATCAGTAATGGTGTAAAAAAGGGGGATACTGTGATTGTGTCTGTAAAAGGAAGTGAACTTCTCGTCCAAACCCAAAAAAATAAAATAAAAAGCCCCATTCGCGTGCGACCTCGCTCAACGGTTTAAGTAAATTTTACAAAGATAAAATAGATGCAAGAAATCATTTTTTGTGGTATTTTATATTGCATGCGTCGGTGGTAGAGCGGTCAAATACTAGGGACTGTAAATCCCTCGCCCTTTGGGCTACGAAGGTTCGAATCCTTCCCGACGCACTCTTTTTCTTAACGAGGTTTATTTAGTAAAATCTTGTATAATATGAATATGCGCAATTTAGCTGAAAATTTTCCACCATCGAGGCCGGAATTGTA
>LBZL01000026.1 GCA_000994705.1 Candidatus Nomurabacteria bacterium GW2011_GWB1_40_7
AGATAACCAGTTCTTCTGAAACTGAACTTATCGGTCCCGTTACCGCTTGCCGCACCACAACGACTTCCGTTAGTGTCCCATATTATAACCACACCGACCATCTCAATTCTGTAAATGTTGTCACCGATTCCAACAGCACCCAAGTGGAACTGCTTGATTATTATCCTTTCGGCGCGCAGAGAATTTCATCAGGTTCACGCACGGCGCAAAGACAATACATCGGACAGATTTATGATGTTGATACTGGATTAAATTATCTAAATGCGAGGTATTATGACGGGAACAGGGGGCAGTTCATCAGCCAGGACTCTATGTTTTGGCAACTTCCGCAAGAACTTTTAATCGACCCTCAACAACAAAATTCGTATTCCTATGCGAGAAATAATCCGATAAATAGGAGTGACCCGAGCGGACAGTTTACCGTTCCTTCTCTTGCATCAATAAAATCCTTCTTTAATTCTCTGATTGGGAAACAAAATCCACAAATACAGGCGCCACAAACAACTACGTCAGTAGTTACCACAAATAATGTTCAGAAAACTACAACATGGGATTCTGTAACCGACAAAAGAATTGCAACCCTAGATTCTAGAGTGCAACAACCAGCGATCAATTTTATAAACAACACTGAGTCAAAGTTAGGGATACAACTGAGAATATCAGAAGGGTACAGAACAGGAAAAACCCAGAATTCATATTTTGCCCAAGGTAGAACACAAGAACAGTTAGATGTAGTTGGTTTGAATGACGTAACAGCGAGACCTGACCTAAAAAAGAACACAAATGCAATTGCGGGCTTAAGTTACCATAATTATGGCCGTGCCCTCGATGCTTATTTTATGGAGAATGGTAAAATGAACGTAAATAAACAAATGACTTCTGATGTTGCAAATATTGCCATTAAAGAAGGGTTCAAATGGGGAGCGAGTTTTAAAGACTACCCTCATTTTGAGATGAGCCTTGGGCAATCAATAAGAGAATTATATAAAACATATACTTATGATCAGTAAAAAAAATACATTTTATGCAATGGTTATTATATTTTTTTGTATTTTAGGTTTTTTTTTGTATCTTAATATTCGTAAAAATAAAATTGAAATAGAGAATAGTATTTCTCATCTTGATACAACTTACATAGAAAATACAAATAATAAAAAAAATTATAAAATTAAATCATATTATTATGATTCAGGTCTTTCCGTTGAAGGAGGCATCATATCTGCTTATTTAGATGATAATTCAATTAAAATAATAGAAGGTGGTTATTCTGGAGAGACGTTTTTGCAAGATTATGACTTTTATTTTGAAAGTAAAAGCTCTTTTTTATTAAAAGATATATTTCAGCAATTTGATCGACCCTATTCTGAAAAGGGGAGAATACAAATAAAAAAGGAAACAAATAAATATTATTTTATTAATTTAAAGATGGTTCGTTGGACTGACACTCAAGGTCAGACTGTGGATTATTATTCGTATAAATTTAAAAAAAAGGAACAAGAAATACTGAATCAATTAGATAACATTTTAAATGTTATAAATACAGAAAAACCCATACGGTAGGTATCTATATTAGGGTCAGCCACTATTTTAATCAATCCTCGGCCAGTCCCAGGGGAATTTTAGGTCGTTTTCGATAAAGGTGGTGTAGTTGGGTTTGAAAGTTGATTTGGAGAGACAGAACAGGGTAAAAGTTTTAAGCAGGCTTGGATTAGCTGATTCTACGAGTTTTTTAATTAAAGACAAAGTAAAACCGGTGCGGCAGATGTCGTCAACCAAAAGAACTTTTTTGCCTTCAATCCATTCCGGTTTGTCAAGATAAACATTATTTTGCCGGTCAATATAGACCACTAAAAGTCTCTTGTCTATTTTTGCGGCGACAAGAGTCGCCGGGATGAGTCCGCCACGACTTACTCCGATTATCAAATCAAATTCCGCCAGCTCTGCCTGATGTTCGTCAATAAATTTATTCACTTTTTGATTGATTAAATTAAGATCATCCATCCCGTTAGAGATAGGAAGCGCCTAATCTATTCTTTAGATAACGCTTGCCCATTCCCGATTTTAAATATAATTCTCTCGACTTTGCTTTACTTTCCAATAAACACGCTTCGTAGTATATCAAAATAAATGGGCCTCGTCCTTTCGTATATGTAGATAAACCCTTATTGTGCTGATTCAAGCGCTTCCGTAGGTCCTTTGTATATCCCGTGTAGATTTTACCGTCCTTTTTACTTTTTAAGATGTAGGTGTAATAAAACATAAGTGATCTCTAACGGGAGACATAATTTATTTTTTTAAAATTTTAATAACTTCTTCGTCTTCAATTTGGGGAAAAAATTCATAATAATTACCAACGGCGCCAATATAATTTTTATCAATATCAAGCGCGACTAGTTTGTCAACTTTTTTTCTTATTTCCTCGGCTGTGTCAAAAGGAACGACCGGGATGGTTACGATTATTTTTTTTGGTTTTAAATGTTTGATTTCAGTAATAGCCAGCATCATTGAAAGGCCGGTAGCGATTCCGTCGTCAACCAAAATAGCTATTTTGCCTTCGGCCGGAGTAATCGATTTTTCACCAAAATATTTTTTCCGTCTTTTGATTGCTTCGTTCTGCTTGGCGCTTATTTCATTTTCAAGCCACTTTGGGTTAATGGTCCCTTTTTCTTCTTCATTAAAAAACGTGTGGCCATCCTCGGCCACTGCGCCAACGGCATATTCGGGGCTGTATGGGTGGCCGATTTTTTTAGAGACGATAATATCAAGCGGAGCCGAAAGCATTTGAGCAACAATTTTCCCCAAAACCACTCCGCCACGGGGCAGAGCGTAGACGACAATATCTTTATTTTTACCCAAATATTGAATTAGTTTTTCAGCCAGCTTTTCTCCGGCTTCCTCGCGGTCCTTGAATGTCATCAATGTAATTCTAACACAAAAAACTCAGAGCTTGCTATGGAAATTAAAAATGCTATTATTTGGCTATGTTAGACAAGAAAAAAATCAAAGAAAAATTGGAGAAAGAAAGAGACGAATTACTCGCGCAGATGAAGGATATGGGCAAACTGGACAGTGAAACAGGTGAATGGGAGACGACCCCGGAGGAGTTGGAATTTCCGGAATCGGACGAGAGCGACAAGGCAGATCGCTTTGAGGATTTTGAAGCAAGAAGCTCCATGATGAAAACTTTGGAACCAAGATTAAAGAGTGTTTTGGAAGCGCTTAAGGGACTCAATAAAGAATCTTTTGGTAAATGCGAAGTTTGTAAAAAGGAAATTGAAATGAGTCGCCTGGAGGCGAATCCGGCGGCTCGAACCTGCAAAAAACATTTAAAAAATTAATTTATGAGTTTCGCTAAAGTCTATTCCGCACAAGTTAATCTGCTTCGGGGCGCAATTGTGACAATTGAGGTGGATTTGTCGCGAGGCCTGCATTCTTTCAGCATCGTTGGGCTTCCTGATAAAGCGGTGGATGAATCTAAGGACAGAGTAAGCGGAGCGATAAAAAATTCCGGTTTTCAGTCTCCCAAGGCCAAAAATCAAAAAATAATCGTTTCCCTTTCGCCGGCCGACTTGAAAAAAGAAGGGCCGTTTTTTGATTTGGCCATCGCCCTTGCTTATATGCTGGCGGCGGGCGATGTTAAATTCAATTCGGAGAAAAAAATTTTTCTGGGCGAACTCGGGCTGGACGGCGCTCTGCGCGGAATTCGCGGGACTTTGCCGCTCGCCCAAGAGGCGAAAAGAAAAGGTTTTGAAGAAATATACTTGCCGAAGGAAAATGCCGCGGAGGCGGCGCTCGTTGAGGGTATTACCGTTTTTGGGGCGAATAGTCTGAAAGAGGTAGTTGAACATATTGATGAAGCCAAAAAATCTGTAGGAGGCAAGGCAAGGAAAATTGAAACTCAACCGCAAACAAAAGTAAATTACAAAAAAGAAATAAAAAGCGCGGATTTTTCGGATATTCGCGGACAGGAAGGCGCCAAGCGGGGACTGGAAATCGCGGCCGCCGGCGGGCACAATATCGCTATGTACGGCCCGCCCGGCACCGGCAAAACGATGCTGGCCCGGGCCTTTTCTCAATTATTGCCTGACTTGGACATTGAGGAAGTCTTGGAACTTACCGGCATTCATTCGGTGGCCGGAAGCGCGCGCGGAGAACTCGTTTGTTTTCCTCCTTTTCGCGCTCCGCATCACACTTCTTCTTATGTTTCTATTATCGGCGGGGGAACTTATCCGAAGCCCGGGGAAGTAACGCTGGCGCATCGGGGAGTTTTATTTTTAGATGAATTCCCAGAATTTGAAAAAAGAGTTATTGAATCCCTTCGTCAGCCACTCGAAGATAACATTGTTTCAATCTCTCGCGCCAAAGGCTCGGCTATTTTCCCTTCCAATTTTATTTTGGTGGCGGCGATGAATCCCTGCCCGTGCGGGAATGCCGGCTCCAAGCAAAAGGCCTGCATTTGTAAACCGTCCGACCTGGACAGATATAAAAGAAAACTCTTGGATTATAAAAAGCTGGGCGGAGGGGGGAATGGCGAAAAGAGCGAAGGGATAAAAGAGCGGGTAACAAAAGCGCGAGAAATTCAAAAAGAAAGATTTAAAAAATTCGGCAAAAAAATAACCGCTAACAGCGAAATGAACGTGAAAGATTTGTCCACTATGGTAAAGTTAAGTAATCAGGTGCGGAATCTGCTTGACGATAGCGCCGAACGGCTTGGGCTATCCGCCCGCGCTTATCATAGAGTAATGAAAATCGCCCGCACGATCGCAGACTTGGAAAATTCCGAAAATGTGGAAGCGAATCATATTTTAGAGGCAATTCAGTATCGGCCGAAGGTGAATTCATAGCTTTTGCATTTGCCGTTTTTTTATGTTTTAATTGTATACATGATAGAAGAGAAACCAATCCCGCACGGGCTTCCCCCGCTTGAATCCGATTTTTTTGGTAAATTTACTAGTTTTTTAAGCGAAAACCAAGAAAATCTTAGAAAATATAAGGAGGCTCAAATAAGAGAATTTTTTAATAAATATGGCACGCCCGATTGTGTTTTAGCTTTGATAATGAAATTGAATACAGATGTGCTTTACGAATTTTTAAGTCGAGTTCCTGCGGATATTTTAAGCAAAATTTTTTTTAAAAAAAAGAAGACAGAAAGAATTGAACAACTTCTCGAAAAAAAATTAGGGCTGAAAAAAACAACAGAACTGAAAACCAGAGCGGATAGTTATCAAATTTCTCCGGAAGAAGGATCTCATCCTCACATAGAATCGCCGAAGCCGGTTGATTTTGGTATCAGCGAGCAGGATCTAGAAGAAACTACATTTCCTCCACTTGAAATGATTGAAGAATTGCCTCCGGGTGCGATTATCGACGAAATTCCAGGCGAAGAAGATGAAGCCGGGTTGTTTCCAATTATAGCCAACCCAGAAGAAGAGCGTGAAATGGAGGAAAAAGAAAGAGAGATTGCAGCATATACCGAGCTTATTCGACTTAGGGGATATGATATTACATCAATCGGTTTCAAAGACAGGAAAATTAGCTGGATGCCAGAGAAGAAATTAAAGAAAATGAACGAAACAATCGCCGACTTGAAAGCATTTGCCGAATATCTTAAAGGCAAAGAAAAGAAATGGAAAACATAAACATACCCAACACAAAAACCGCCCAAAAAGCGGTTTTTGTGTTTTGATTCTTTTCGCGCGAAAAGAATTTACGCAACCATATCTTTCAAACCTTTTGCAGGTCGGAATTTTGGAACTTTCTTTGCGGCTACCTTGACTTGCTCTCCGGTCTTTGGATTGCGAGCCATGCGAGCAGCGCGAGCTTTTACGGAAAAGATTCCGAAGCCGGCAACTGAAACTTCACCACCCTTCTTCATAGTTTGGATGATTTCATTAAAGATTCCGTCTACGATTTCTTCTGCCTGGACCTTTGTGCCACCAAGCTTTCCATGAACCCACTCAGCTAATGCTTGTTTATTCATCCCGTTACGAAATAGAACGCGAACCAATTATACTTATAATTAATTAGTTATTCTATTTTTAAGTTAATAATGATAATGTTTTTCCCACACAAATCGCGTTCGCGATTTCGTACAGGATTCATATCGACCTAAATACCCTTATAATTACTACCCATACATTATATATCAAGGGTTTTTTAAGGCAAGCGGTTTGGAAAATTGAAAATTTATGCGCCTTTTTCCACTTGTTTTATCTCGCATATTCAATGATTCTCGTTTCGCGAATCATCGTCACTTTGATTTCTCCTGGATATTTGAGCTCTTGTTCTATTTTCATGGCGACATCGCGAGCCATGAGTTTGGCTTCAGCGTCAGAAATTTTCTCTGGGGTAACAAAGATGCGAATTTCACGACCGGCCTGCAATGCGTAGGATTTTTCTACGGCCGGGAAAGCATTTACTAACGCCTCAAGTTCTTGCAGTCTCTTTAGATAATTTTCCACCGAATCTCGGCGTGCGCCGGGGCGTCCGCCGGAAATGGCGTCGGCTGTCTGCACGATGACGGACTCAATCGTTTCATAAGGGTAGTCCTCATGGTGGCTTTTCATCGCGGTAATGATTTTTTCGTCCGCTCCGAATTTTTGCAGTATGCGCATGCCGATTTCAATATGCGTGCCTTGCACTTCGTGGTCCAGCGCTTTGCCGATGTCGTGCACCAGTGCTCCAGCTTTTGCTATCGCCACATCCGCTCCCAATTCTTCGGCAATCATACCGGCAATGTGCGCCATTTCAATGGAGTGTTGGAGAACATTTTGCCCATAACTGGTGCGGAAGTATAGTCGTCCGAGAATAGCAATAATGCGTGGATCAAAATTAAAGATTCCGCATTCGTAGACCGCCTGCTCGCCTTTCTCTTTGATTATTTTGTTTATTTCTTCCTTCGCTTTTTCTACCAATTCTTCAATTTTAGCTGGTTGGATGCGTCCATCCAGAATCAAGTTCTCCAGCGCCAGGCGAGCGACTTGTCTTCGGATGGGGTCAAAAGAGGAGATGACGATTGAACCCGGAGTGTCGTCTACGATAAGCTCTACTCCAGCGGCTCTTTCGAAAGCGCGGATGTTTCTTCCTTCTTTCCCGATAATTTTACCCTTGATTTCATTGTTTGGGATAGAGACTACGGTGGTCATCAATTCAGACGCGGTAGAAGAGGCAAGGCGCTGAATAGATGTGGCCAAGATGTCTTTGGCGCGCTTGTCCAATTTCTCCTCGTTATTATTTTCCAGTTTCTGTATCTTAATCAAGATATCTTCCTCGTATTTTTTCTCCACGTCCCTTAAGAGTTCATTTTTCGCTTCTTCTTCCGACAGTTTGGCTATTTTTTCCAATTCAGCCACCTTTTCTTCCTCTATTTTTGATACTTTCTCCTGAATCTTTTTTATTTCCTCCACCTTCATTTTGATATCTTCCGCTTCTTTGTTCACTTCAATTTGCCGCGCGTCCAAAAACTCGTCTTTTTTAACAAGACGCATATCTTTTTCTTTCCACTCTTGCTCCTTTTTCTTTTCTTCCTCTTTTAAGTTGGCGAGCTGTTCTTCGGATTTTTTCTTTGCCTCATCCGTGATTCTTTGCGCTTCTTCTTTCGCGCCGACCATCATCTGTTTGATGTCTATTTCAATAGACCTTCTTTTTCCTAGCGCAACGATTAAACGAAGATAGTATCCTATCCCCATGCCCAAAAGGAGTACGCCGACTCCGATTAGAATTATTATTATACTCATAAGCTTGTGTCAGCCTACAAGAACAAACCACTATATTTAGTGTTCTCTTTCCCCAAGACCAAAGATTGGATTTACCCCGCCGTGGCGTGGGAGATTTTTCTTTGCAAACTTCATAATATATGGAATATTCCTGCGAACCAAGTGAAAATAAATTTTTAAAATTCAACCTTAAAAGTATAACAGAAAGGGAAAATTATGTCTAGCTGTCGTTCTAGCTCATTAAAAAGGTTACCAAGAAAGGAGTGGATAGCTCATAAATAGGTTACCGTGGTCGTATGACCATGAAAACAAAAACAGAGATATTT